>JAHKLH010000286.1 GCA_029856635.1 Candidatus Njordarchaeota archaeon | reverse complement strand
CTTAAGGAACCCATTAAGTATGCTGTTTTCGAAATAACTACACCAGCATTATACCAATCAATAGATGCCATGTCAAAGCATTTAGAATTCGAGGCAGCAACGTGCGGCAAGGGCGATCCAGGACAAGGCGTGCCTGTTTTCGCAGGAGGGCCTCATCTAAGACTTCGCAAAATAGTGATAAAATGTAGATAAGGGTGATGAATATGATGATGTCAAAGGATGAACTTTTCTCCATTGGGGAGAAATTACTCGAAGAATTTAAGAAATATGTTGATGATTGTGCTCTTCTCTTAACTTCCTCAGTTAAACATCAAGTTCGTTTTGCAAATAACATTATCACCGTAACAAAGACTTGGATCGAGAATACTTTACATGCTTGTGTTGATAAGAGCAATAGAGTTGCTGTTTTCTCTATCCCACTTGAAAAAGCATTGAAAAATCCTGAATTGGCTCCAAAAATGGCCTTGGGAATGCTTAAACATGCAAATCCTCGTGAGGATTATGCTCCATTTCCGGAACCTGCTAAGGAATTACCGACTATTGAGCATTTTGATAAAACTGTCATAGAAAAACCTGAGAAGGGAATCGAACTCGTGATAAAAACAATTGATGATTTCAAGAGTGAGGGAATAAAAAGAGTTGCAGGTACAATGAGACTTGATGCTATATCATCAGCGCTTTTAACTACAAAAGGCGCAGAATTCTTTGACCTTAGGACACAAGTTTACCTGGATGTAAGAACTTTCATGAATGGTGAAATCACTGGGGCCTTTTCTTCCGCTTCATCACATACTGATTCTCTTGATATAAAATCTGTGATTGATATAGCATCATATCTCGCGAAGGCGTCAACAGAAGCCAAATCTATAGAACCAGGGAAATATACAACAATATTTACACCAATGGCGTTTGGCGCTTTATCTAATTTCATAGGTTTCGCATCATCTGCGTATGCAGTTATTCTAGGGTATTCGTTTTTTGTGAATAAGCTCAATCAAAAGGTAGCAAGTGACATTGTGACAATCTTAGATAATCCACATTTAAGAAGAGGTTTTAACAGCACGCCATTTGATTTAGAAGGAGTAAGCACAAGTAAAAAACCAATTATTGAAAAGGGAAACTTGAAGAATTATTTGCACAACAGATTTACCGCAAAAAGAATGAATGCAAAATTAACAGGAAATGCTGGCTGGATTTTCCCATCACCATGGCAACTTGATATTCTTCCTGGAGATTCGACCTTTGATGAAATGCTTTCCGAAGTAAGGGATGGAATACTTGTTGGCAACTGTACCTACATACGACTTCAAAACTATGTTCTTGGACAATTTTCATGCGTAATTAGAGATGGCGTCTTTTATGTTAAGAATGGGGAGATCAAATTCAGAGTCAAAGGTTTGCGACTTGCAGATTCATTTCCAAATATTTTATCAAATGTCAGATTGTTGTCAAAAGACCGATTTCACATGTATTCCTGGTGGTTTGAAACAGACCTAAGTGTAAGCAGCCCATGGGTACTTGTTGAAAAGGCTAACTTCACAAAAGCATTTGGTTTCTGAATTTTTATTTTAAGGTAAGGTTCTAGCTTATTAATTATTAAAACTAGCATCCAAAAATTTATTTTAGTGGAACTTTCCATTCACTGATTCCTTTCCATCCAAATCGCTTTAGAATCTCGCCTATCTGGAAATATTTACAACGAAGCTTTGATGCATCAGCCTCAGGGATTTTGACTGGTTTAAGTTTTCTAAATTCAATTGGACACCCAATGTAAACCCTTAAGCGTTTATAGGCTAAGCGACCCTTAGCTTGTTTCCACGGAAGCATTCCTCGAATCTTTCTCTTAAGGAATAAATCGGGTCGGACATAATGTTTGGGCGCTCTTTCTGGATTAACAGATCCTCTGATATTCCACCATGTCTCTAAATCTTCCATTATTGCGTCTAATTTTCCTGTAATTACTACTTTTTCTGCGTTTATAATTATAACTCTTTTACCTAAAAGTAGCCACTTCGCAACTACTGAAGCAAGCCTTCCAATAATAGCGTTGGTTGCATCTACAAGTATGAAATCTGGATTTTTCTTCTTTTCTTTTTCATTAGCCATGCTTTTCACCCCGCTTAGACCATAATTCGCACATTACTTCCCTTCGGATTCATATCAATTAATTCTGGAATACTTATTGCTTTCCCTCCCGCTTTTTCGATCTTTTCTTTTGCTGTCACAGAGAATCTCCATGCTGCAACGATTACTTTCTTCTTTATTTCACCAGCTCCAAGAACTTTGCCAGGTACTACTATTACTTCGCCTTCTTTGACTACTTTGTCTATTTTGCCTACATTAACTGCGATTCTCTTTCGCTTTGGTCGTTGTAATAGTTCAGCAACTGCACGCCAAATCTTTGCTTTATTTTCTCTCGAAGCTTTTAACAAAAGTTTTATTAACGCATGTAAATATGGATTTGTCGCATTTGTTTTAACGGACACTTGTTGCACCCACGACATTATCGTTATCTTAAACAAAATTCTGAATTTATTTTTTAATTTGACTAAATAAACATAGGTGCTTTTT
>JAHKLH010000285.1 GCA_029856635.1 Candidatus Njordarchaeota archaeon | reverse complement strand
GATTCAAGAACCAATCAAAATTCATGCAATTTATGTCCCAATAGGAGAAAGACTTTTATCAATCTCATCGGTCTCTGCAGGGATGATATTTGCTGCAAAAATGCCCGGTGTAAAGCCAGGAGACACAATTAGTGATAAAAGGGTCACTAGCTATTTCAGAGATCCCCGCTATTTAGTACAGCCTGTTATTGCGGTTGCAATTGAACCAGAAAACATAAGAGATTACAAAAAAATGCTCAAAGAATTGGAGTTATTGATACTGCAAGACCCTGATTTATTCTATGATGTGAATGAGGAAACGGGTGAAGTAAGACTTTATGGTGTTGGTGAATTACATTTAGAACTCGCACTTAAGGAACTAAACAAAAGAGTGAAAGCAAGAGCATCCAAACCGATAGTAATCCTAAGTGAAATTCCATCTCATTCAATCTCAGTAGAAAGGTATAATCTTCATGTCAAATTAGAGCCAGCATACAAAGAACAAGACAACATAATAATTGTTGAAAGTCGATATGATTTCCAAGTAAAGGGGCTTAATTTCGAAGAAAAACAAGCACTCCTTAAGGTTCTTAAAAGCATATTACGCGTTGGGAAAAAAGGAGGCAGCATAACTGGGTTAAAAATGCATATTATAGTTAAAGGCGCGGATATTAGAGAGGTTTTCAGTGTAATATCAGAAGTATTCACAAAATTGGAAACTAAGTTAGTAGAACCACTGTATTTATTTGATATAATAACGGCGCCTGAGTTCATTGGTGATGTGCAGGCGGAAATCAGAAGAAGGCGCGGAGAAATAAAGGATATGATTCCAGAATTCGGAAAATATATCAAAATCGTGGGCATTATACCCGTTAAAGAATCACTTGGACTTATATCAAAGCTTAGATCAATTGCACATGGAAAGATTTTTGTACAGCTCAAGTTTCATGGCTTTAGAAAAATAACATCAGAGTAACTCCTCAGAATTTTCATGAATGTTTTTGAGGAACTCCTTAAGCATTCTAATAGTTCTTTCAATAGTTACCCTGGTTTCATTGTCGATATCAGATCTCTTTAACTTTTCCTTAAGCGAACGAATTGTCTCGAAATATTCCCATGGATATACAATCCAAGCATTTGTCTTTTTTACATAAAAATCTGGAATAAATTTTGTCCAAGGCTTTATGTGTAAGCAAGCAACTTTAACATCTTTTGGATTCTGTTTTTTCACATGTTTAACAATTTCTACAAGTGTTTCACCAGTATCTGCGACATCATCCACGATAAGTACGTTCTTTTTTTCTATCTTAACCTTATCAGAAAGTGGTTGAATGATTCTTACTTTACGTGAGGTAGTGGCAATATCGGCATAGAATTCTGCTTGAACTGTAGCAATTAATTTAACATCTAATATGTCTGATAAAATTCTGGCGATAGGTGCGCCACCTCTTAATACAGCGACTAAGACATCTGGTTTGAAATTGTTTCTTTTTATTTTTCGTGCTAATTCGATGGTGTCAGAAAAAATGTTATCCCAGGAAAGAATGAGAAACTTCAACCTGGATGTGGTCATACTTAATCCCAAAAATAACCGAAAAATAAAAGTTCGATTTTTGTTTATTCAAAATGTTAAAACATATACTGTTGTTTCACTAGGTAGCGCGTTAGTATCAAGTTCAATTTGATTCTTATCGAATCTATTTACATTACCTTTCCACAATTTTAAGAAGTCATCAATAGTTTTGAGATGACCAAATATTCCCTGATTTAGCTTTGGATGATTGTAGTGCATTGGAAACACAGCGCGTGGGTTGAGTTGATTGATGATTTCGAGTGCTTCGTGAGGTCCTATAGTATAAACACTCCCGATAGGAATAAAGAGGATATCTGGACGACCATATTGGGTCAACATACTTACTTGCTCATTATTTAAGATATGCCCTAGATCCCCAAGATGAATAATTTTCGTATTATTAACCAAAACAAGGTATGCCGAATTTAGTCCTCGATATCTTCCACCAGCATCATCATGTGCTGTTTTAACACCAATGATTTTGATTCCATGTACCTCTTTTTCCCCAAAAAATTTAACCAGATGAGCACCGCCAGTTTTAATTACCGGACGCCAATTTGCGTGGTCAAAATGTTCATGACTACATAATACAATATCGGCTGCTTTTTCTGGTATTGAAAGATCCCCTGTAGTAACGGGGTCAAAAGGATCAAAAACTAGTGTTATCCCTTTATCCAAAATATCAAGTTGGAAGCAAGCGTGCCCCCAGTAAACTATTCTTAGGCGCATCTTAATCACCATAAATAAAGATAACTATATTTACTGTGAGCGCCTAATCCATCTGCCTTTTCTTGTAATGAAATTTTCCCCATCAAAGACCAAATTTCCTCTTAAAAAAACAGCAGTAATTTTTCCCTTTACAAGCATTCCATGATAAGGTGTATTTTTTGCCTTGCTTATCATTTCATCCTCGTCAATACGCCAAGCAACTTTAGAATCAAGGATCACAATGTTTGCAAACATACCGGGTTTTAATTTGCCATAGTTCCTTAGCTTAAGAATGCGTGCGGGTTTTAACGAAAATGCT
>JAHKLH010000284.1 GCA_029856635.1 Candidatus Njordarchaeota archaeon | reverse complement strand
GTTATAATGCAATGAATTATGAATTACAAATTTAATGTTGAATGATAATCAATTTGGAAACCAAATAGAATTTGAATTTTCAGGATGTTGAATGCCTTAAATAATGTGTCAATAAAAATTAATCATCTCTTTGGTGGACGGGGCGGGATTCGAACCCGCGGCCTCCGCCTTGCGAGGGCGGCGTGCTACCACTACACTACCCGTCCGATTTAATATGACTTAATAAGTTTTAAGAAGTTTATTCTACTGTTTTTGATATGATTGAAAGTTTTACAAATTGGATGATGAATAGGCTCTTTGACTTGTTTAATATTAAGTTTTCGCTAAATATTCTTTACGTAAATCTAACGTTTAACAAAATATATCCCGAGTTTAATGGTAATTCTACATTATTTTTTGCGTAAAATTAGTAAAAAGCTTGTGACCACAATGAAGGAGATATGATTAAGCTACGACGAAGAATATAATATTCTTTTTATTTTCATTGGATTTGACCAAGATAAAAATAGGTTGATATCGAAGAACCCTAGAAAATGAAGTAAGTACATTAGCATAATCAAGCATTGTGTGTTAGAGTATTGAGTATGCTCTATTTTGCTTTAAGCTATATTGGTCGCGAACTCTAAAAAACTCAAGTATATTTAGTATCGTTTCAATCCATATTGACATGGGTCTCAAGGAATCCTCATTTGATAACGCATTTTACCAAAACTGCAAAGTTGTGTTAGTTAAATATGCGTGTTGCTACTTATTTATTGGAGTTGGTGGAGAGGTCATGGTATTGGCTAGAATTGAGGAAATTTCTATTAAGAATTTTCTTAGCTTAAGAGACATATCTATTCGTCTCAAAAAACTGAATGTACTCATAGGTCCTAACGCAAGTGGTAAAAGCAATATTGTAAAGGCACTGAGGTTGCTCTCTTTTCACGCGGAGGGGAAATCATTTCTAGGATTAGGATTCCGGGAATTCAGGGAAATTTCCTACAATTTCGATGAGTTTAATGAGATTACGCTATCGGTTATAATTAGTTCTTCATCCAATAAAGTAAAGTATGATCTGGTTTTATACCACGATGGATATGAGGAAAGAGCATATATTATTGAGAAGAATAGACAAATTCTCATTCTTGAACACAAAGGAAACACTCGTTCCTTCACATATATGACAAAAAACCAGGAAATGATGACAGCCCATGTGCCGAATGGAAGCATAAGTTATTTTGGGAAAATAAGCGTTTCTCCAAGTGCAGTATGTAGGGTTCCAGGAAATTCTGTGAATGAACTCAAAATATTGTCCAAAGTCTTGCAAGGAATCCGCACCTATTCATTTTCTCCAGAACACATAAGAGCACGTTCAGAAATAACCAATCCACCCGTTTTGGGGTATTTCGGTCAAAACTTAGCAAGAGTTCTTCTTCACCTATACCTCGAGGAAAGAGAAAAGTTTCAGGAAATAGAGAGGTTAATGCAAGTAGCAGTTGGCATCAAGGAAATAATTCCCCACCTGGAAAAAACGCAAGTTTATGTATGGGTTAGAGAACACGGTTTAGCTGAACCTCTCAGACCCTACGGAATATCTGATGGAACGTTAAGGATCTTAGCATTTATTACTGCATTATTAACTGGAGGCAGCTTAGTTGCATTCGAAGAACCGGAGAATTGTGTTCATCCTCACCTGCTAGAAACTATCGTAGATCTTACGAGAAAAGCACCTGTTCAAGTGCTAATTACTACGCAATCTCCTTATCTTCTCGATCATGTGGATGTATCTGAAGTATTTGTAGTTGAGAAGAAGGGGACAGAAACAGTAATTTGGGAATTGGAGAGCAAAGAGGAGATAAAGAGAGTGCGAAAGTTTCTTGAGGAGGGAGGAACATTAGGAGAAGCATGGTACAGTGGAATGTTTGGAGGCGTGCCAAGATGAAAATATTGGTGCTTGTTGAAGGTCCGACTGATGCAGCGATTGTTGAAGTTATTTCAAAGAAAGTACGCTGTAATGTGAGTACATACATAATGCGTGGAAACAGATTAAGAAAAATCAGGAGAATCCTTCATGTGTATCAACATGTGGATCGCATCATTGTTTTGAAAGATTTACACAGGTATTCAGAGGATACGCTAACTGATATAATGAGGAAAATAGAGAGGATGGATAATAGAATTACATGCATTATTGTCAAGCGGGCGATAGAATCATGGATTCTAGCGGATCCTTCTTGTTTAGAAAGGAAATATAAAATTAAAGTTGAGATTCATAATCCAGAGGAACTAGAGGATCCCGCAGAAGAATTGGACAGAATTCTAAGGAGGATTGGGAGAAGATACATTAAAAATTATAAATTTGCAAAGTCTTTAGCTGAGTGTATAGATATTAGTAACGCAGCAACTAGGTCTAAAAGCTTAGCAAGATTCATTAAAGCACTTAAGTCAAAAATCTAGTGGAAACTTGACTTAATCACCAGAAAACATGTTAATTATTTTGAATTAGCGATTGTAATCATTAGCGTCTTTGATTAGCTTAAAAAATAAAAGGAAAAATGTCTTCCTGTGCGTGACAATCTGTGATTTTGAAGAGAGTATATC
>JAHKLH010000283.1 GCA_029856635.1 Candidatus Njordarchaeota archaeon | reverse complement strand
ATACATGCGACCAACTTTATCAGAAACTGGTGAAATAGATCCCGCGGCGTTAAAGGAATTCAAGAAGAAGAGAAAAATTATTTACGAAGGTTATTATGATTCCACGTGCCTCTATGAAATTGATGACATTCCACCATATCAAGTGAATTACGAGGCTTTGAAAATAGCCTTAATGTTGGCTAAAATGTTTAACATGGTTATCCCAGACGCACTTCCAATTATGAGAAAACAATATCTAGATGGTTCTGTTCCGACAGGTTTTCAACGTACGATAATTGTTGGTTTAAATGGCTATATACCCCTGAAATCAGGAAAGAAACTGAGAATAATACAACTTTGCCTTGAAGAAGATGCAGCACGCAAGGTTAAAGAAGACAAAGAAAGCGTAACATATCGCCTGGACAGATTAGGAATCCCCCTGGTTGAAATAACCACAGATGTCATGGATAACCCAGACGATGTCCTAGACGCTGCTTTAAGAATTGGTGCAATCTTAAGAGTTACTGGAAAAGTTAGACGTGGCATTGGAACAATTCGCCAAGACATCAACATATCAATAAAGGGAGGAGCTCGAGTAGAAATTAAGGGAGTTCAAAGACCAGAATGGTTTAAGCCATTAATTGACAATGAAATCAAACGACAACTAGCATTAATAGAAATTGCAAAAGAACTGAGGAATAGAGGTGTTACTAAGGAGGAACTTAGAACACAAAAATTTGTTGACGTTACATCTATATTTAAAGATACCAAGTGTTCCTTTATCTCAAAAGCTATTAGAAGAGGAGAAATTGTTTTAGCAGTTAAATTACCCAAATTTGGCGGTCTACTAAAGCGCGAGATACAACCAGGAAAAACCTTCGGAAAAGAATTTGCAGAACGAGTAAAAGCAATTGTAGGTTTGGCCGGAATAATACACACAGATGAACTCCCAAAGTACGGAATATCAGAAAAAGAGAAGCAAGAACTATTCAAAATCATGAATGCCGATTCAAAAATTGATGCCGTAGTATTTGTAGTTGGACCAAAACACAAAGCAGAATCCGCGCTTGAGGAAGTAATAGAGCGCGCAGAGCAAGCACTTGATGGAGTCCCCCCAGAAACAAGAGCCGCAAACCCAGATGGCACTACTACATTTGAACGACCACTCCCAGGAAGAGCAAGAATGTATCCAGATACAGATTTACCTCCGATAAGAATCTCAGAAGAATTACTTGAAGAAGCTGAAAAAATGAAAGCACCATATCCCTGGGAACTCGAAGAAAAATTTGTTAAGGAATACGGACTACATGAAACAGAAGCTAAGCAATTAGTCATACATGAGAGATTACCCTTATTCCTAGAATTGGTTCAATTAGGCATCAAACCAAAATTAGCCGCTAGAACAATTTTAGTCATAATGAAATCCTTAAAGAGAGATGGTTATCCCGTGGATGAATTACCAGATGAGAAAATACTCGACATTTTTAAGAAAGTAAAAAGTGGCGCAATATCAAAGGAAGCAATTCCAGATTTACTTATGATTTTATCGAAGAATAAAGAACTAAGCATTGATGACGCAATTAAGAAACTCGGAGTGAAAAAGATAAGCATCAAAGAACTAAGGAAACTTGTTAAACAGATAATTTCCCAGAAAATAGATTATGTCAAGCAAACAAAAGAACGAGCATTCAAAGGAATCATGGGCGAAGTAATGAAACAAGTTCGAGGAGCCATCGATGGAAAAACCGTTGCACAAATCGTCCGAGAAGAGCTTCAAAAAATTTTGAACACACTATGAATTATTATTTGTGGCGCTAAGAATGAGTGTAGTCAAGAAGTTCTTCAAGTTCTTAGTAGGCAGTGAGAAGAAGAAAATCTCAAAAACCGAAATAAACGCACTACGTCGAAAAATAGAAAGACAAGAGAAATTACTAAGCCAAAAAAGAGAAGATTTATTATTAAAAGCGAGAAGACTAATGAAAGAAGGAGACAAAGAAAATGCACGATTAATTGCAAAACAAATAATCCTATTAAATAGACAAATAAAAACACTCAGAAACATGGAAAACTTCCTAATGCAAAGAATTTTCGAACTTGAACAGGCAGAAATACTCAGAAAAATCTACGAGTTCACCGAGAAACTTACAGAATATCTAAGAGAATTCCAAAAAACAATGCCAACAAAAGAATTCATGAAAAGACTCCTCGAATTACAGAAAATAGGCGAAAAACTAGGAACACAAATCGAACTAATTGAAGAAAGCATGGAGGAACTGGGTGAAGACGAACTTAACGAAAAAGCAGAAGAACTCCTTGAGCGAATATCACCCGAAAAAAAGCTAAGTGAAAAAGAATTAAAGAAAATACTCGAAGAAATCGAATAGCATCATCAAAAACTAAAAAAGAAAACCACATAATATACTTTGGCGGGCCTAGTCGGTCGGTTTAGACGCCCCAATCCGGGGTGAATGAAAAACCGCCCCCGGGCCCGCTACAATGCCAAACGAGCATTTCTAATTCTCTGGCAATGCGTGTATTCATGAGACAGAAAGAATAAGTCATCATGTGAATTACGAAAACTTAAAAAAGCATCTTAATTAGAATTTT
>JAHKLH010000282.1 GCA_029856635.1 Candidatus Njordarchaeota archaeon | reverse complement strand
TTAAAAGCACCAACAGCTAGTGGAAAAACAGAAGCTGCACTTGTGCCTTATTTATATCAGATTCTTTATGATGATTGGTTTCTCGCTCCTGGAGTAATCTATGTTCTCCCAAATAAAACTCTTCTTTTTTCTCAATTAAAGAGAATTGAAGAAATGGTGAACTGTGTTCTAGGGGATAAAGGGAAAAAAATATCGGTTGTTGCAGATATAGGAGGCATCTACCCAGGAAAGACCTTCCTATTTGGTGATATTGTATTAACAACAATAGATGCATTCTTCTATGGTTTAATTACACGAAGAACTTTTCTCCAAGACAAGGATGAAGAAATAGGGAAATCATTATTCCCCATAGGCAATATTGCAACAAGTATGATCATTTTTGATGAGGTTCAAATGTATCAGGATGAATATTATTACGCACCAACTGTTTTAAGAAGAATAATCGATCTACTTCATAACATGGGAATTCCAATCATTATTATGACTGCAACTATGCCTACTGTTCTTGAAAAGAGACTAATTCCAGAAACAACCGATCAAAAAGTTATTCTGTGTGAACGCTCAATTAGAGGATGCGTTCATGTGAAAATCATTCCAAAGGAAATAAACTTGTTATCTTTCATTGCAACAAACGCAAAGAAAATACTATCATCATATAATCGCATCCTAATTGTCACGAATACGGTTAAACATGCTGTGAATGTGTATCTTCTCCTTCGTGATATAGCTAAAGAAATGAAATTTGATTTAGATTTAATTCATTCAAGAATTAGAGAAAAAGTTAGAAGAGAGAGGGAGAGAAAATTAGAGGAACTCAAGCATTCAAGTATTAAATACTTAATGATTGCAACACAAGTAGCAGAATCTGGAATAGATTTCGATTTTGATGCAGCTTTTGTTGAATTAGCACCAATAGATGGTCTTTTACAACGAATTGGTAGGGTTGCACGAAAAGCCAAAGAAGAAGGCAGTGCTTTTATTTTTTACCCCGAAACATATATGCCATATACAGAAAAAATTCTGGAGAAAAGTTGGAATATAATAACTTCCATGAAAAAAGAACTTGAGAAAGCTCTAAGTAACATGAGTATTACCAATAAATTATTAGACATGGTATATGACGAAGAGTTCGTGACAACACTATTAGTACCTCCAGAGAAATCAGAGAAGTTAATGACCTATATAAGAGTAGGGAAAATTCTTAGTGAAACCTTAAGACTACTCATGAGAATGCATCCATTAATGGACTTTTCACTATTTGCAAGAAAAGCTAGAATTAGACTGGAACTTTATATAACCGTTTTGCTATTGAAAAAATTAAAATCTGAAGAATTAACCGAAAAGAATACATTAGTGATTAAGACAATGTTTGATGAATTAAGAGATAATCATTTTAATCTCAAATATCGTGGATCAGACATACAAAAATATCCATTCCTGAAATTTAATAACTTTGCTTTTAGAGTTAGTATTGAAAAATCTTATGCCAAAGGAATGTGGGAATTAGCAATAATTAAAGATTATAAAATCAGACCACAAGCATGTTACCTTTTAAACCCGAATTATTACCAAGAAATTCAAGATTATGATCTTGGATTGATTTAAGTGAATAAAAATGGCATGTATAGTTCAAGATTATTGTCTATTGCCCAAAAAAGTATGCTATAAGTACCCAGAATACATTAACTTTAAAACGAAAGAAAAGAAAGGATGTTTATTTGCACATATCCAATATATGCTCAAAATGTGGGAAAAATTTAAGAAAAGATACTTGCCTTGTTTGACAAGAATTCTAAATAAACTCCATAAAATCGATGAATCTCTAACCGACATTCTTATCAAAATAATGATAATACTCCATGATTATGGAAAAATAGCACAAGAGTATTATGAGGAAATAAATTCAAAAAAGTATCATATTTACTATCATGAGATTCTAAGTAGTTGCATAACCTATGACTTCTTGAGAGAGAACACAAATAAAAAACTCGCCTCTGTTGTAGCTGCCGCAATATTATTACATCATGAACATAGATTCCACAGAATTCTAAAACATACTTGGGCAAAAGTTGGATATAATCTCTCAAAGGTTATAGAGGAAATTACTAGAAAATATTTACCTGATGTAATTCATGTCGAAAACGAAGCAAATGAAATGATTAAAAAACTCATCAAAAACCTTTGGAAAAATAAAGTCAATTATTCAATATTTGCGACGGAGTATAAACGAGAAAAATTAATGAAGACGCTTAAGAGTCTTTGTGATATTATCAGAACTTACAGAAGTATGTTAGCTATAGGAGCATTAAATCATGTTTTGGTCATATTGGACATCAGAGCAGCACACTATTTACGTAAAGACAGAGCTAGAGAAATTTCTCGCTACTTCAAGACAGTACTGACTGGTGGAAGACTCATTATTTAATCATTTTTACTATATTATGTCATCAAATTTACTAAAAAGATCATAATATTTCTTCCTAAGCTAAGCACTTTTTAGCATCTTTTGTAATTTATCAATACATATCAATCTTGAGAAAAACTCAAAATTTTTCAGAAACTGTGAGCATTCAGTAAAATACAAGAAGAG
>JAHKLH010000281.1 GCA_029856635.1 Candidatus Njordarchaeota archaeon | reverse complement strand
TTTTCGCAACTATCCACATTGCTGTAAAGTATAATGATACAAGATGCTTAAGCGAGTTAACAGGAATTGTTTTGATGCTTATGGTTCTTGTTTTTAGTGTTTTTTGTGATTCCTATGCGTGGTGTTTCTAATGTTTATTTTGATCTTTGCACTACTAGTACGACTTTTCTACTCTGATTTAATATCATTCGAGCCGCCATGGAAATCAATCTTAAGAAGAATCTTTAAATCATTCACAGAAACACTAGCAAGTACCTAAGAATTACAGGATATTAAGAACCAAAGCAAGTTGATATAAAACCAATACATTCAAACAATCGCTAAGTACTTAATCGTAAAGTGATAATAATTTGGACTAGCTACTAGACTCTGAAAAGCCAAACGAACGCGCCAAACAGCCTTATTCGCTGGAACAATAACAGGAATAATCACAGTACGCCCAGTAAGAATTGCAGTAATATTACGAGAAGCAGTCACACCATAATCATCAAAAACATAGATGTAAACATTGAAAACACCAGAAGCATTACCAGAAACCTTAAGAATAACATACGTGAAACCCCATTGAAAGCCAATGTAGTCAGTCAAATCAACCTCAACACCAAACCAAGCATTAGCACAAGCAGGACGAAGCCAAAACGAACAATCCGAAGAATTCTCAAAATCCCAGTAGAAATTATCCCAACCAGCAACAACACGGAAGAAAGACGTATTCTCAAAGAAAAAGCGCGAAACATTACGAAGAACCCGCTCAATAGTCGCCAAATCACGAACAGTCACATTATAAATACCAGAACCAATCTCCTCAGAAATAGCATACTCGAGCGGAGACATACGATACCACTCATCGGGAAGAAGAATATCACGACGATCAAGATCCTTAGGAGGATAATCGTATCCGTGGTACCAATATTCTACATCATAACTTCCAAATTTCTGTCGTGGAAAACCCTGCGAAATATCAAGAATTGTTCCAGAATAGATAGTATATCCCACTTCAGATTCGGCCCAATTGTAGTAATTTGATTCCCCAATACCCGAGGCTGGTTTAAGTATCTTATTAATAGCAACAAGTACGTATGATGAGTTAAATCCGTATTTCGTTCTAATCCATTCCATCTGAACCATAGCAAATTGCGGTGGCCGTGCCACATGGTCAGCAATGTATGCATTAGAAAGAGAAAGTGTTAAAATCGGAAGAGTTATGATTATTAATAAGAGCTTAAGAATTATATTCCTTCGCGTATTAGCGTTCCATTTCCTGAAGGAAATTGCCATAAAGTTAGCTACATAATAAATACCATAGCCAGCAAGAATACCAGTGGGAATAAATGCAATTATGCGATAGCTATAATAATATGCATTTAGGATAACTAAAACTGTTGGGATTAAATACCATGCAACTATTAAAATTTCATCCGATTTCCTAGCTTTAATTGATACAATAAGAAGACCAATTATAGCAAAAACAATTATTAACGGATTTTCGCGGTCAATAAATTGCCAACGTAAAGAAACACCAAATGTGTATATTCGTGGAAAATAGTTCCAGATATTTATAATGATTGATATACTTAGCAATAAACATACCACTATTGCAAATTTAACTAAGAGAATCCTCCAGTTTTTGTGTTTCAAAAGAATAACCATGAGTACATACATTACGTGTATGCTAAAGAAAATGAAAATTGACCACACATGAGAAAAGATCATTAGAAATAGTAGAGTAATGTATAGTATGAGGTTTTTTTCAAATATAGATTTGCTTTTTCGCATTTTAATTAGATAATAAGAAGATAAAGCACCAAATAAAAATGCGAAAATATTACAAATCAAATCCAAAAAAAGCCGCGAAATAAAGAATGTGGCAAAATTCATAATAGATCCAATTAAGGAAAATTTAATGTCTTTAGATATTTCAAAAAGAAGATAAAAGATAATCACCAAATACAAAAGTCCCAGAAATAGTGGCAAAAACAGAAACAATTCATTTAAATCAATAAATAATGATGCTAGAAACAAAATAAGTATAACAAATATACGCACTGTGGGCAACGACTGTGCGAAGCTAATTTCCTTATGCATAAAACGAATCCAAGTTATATATAGAGCTGTATCCCAGCCAGAGGGATAGGGATGACAGTATATTCTGTATGAAAAAACAAAATAACCCATGATGTTAATATAAGTAAGCAAAGCAGAACTGTTCTCCGAGAAACATTTGCATTAGTATATGTATGATGAAATTTTAGCTTGAGAGAGAAGAAAACACATACCATAAAGCAAATAATAAACTCGTATGCAAGTACCAGAAATAACTCCTTGGAGAAGAGATGACAGAAAGTACTGGTCTGAATGATAACTTGTGCATGGGAATTGTTATATAAGAATAAGTTTAATATATAGTTTATGAAGAGGAATAACTCTATAATGATAATAGTAATCAACAAAGAGATAACATAAACCTCTCTTTTCATAATCGTCACTCACTCTAATAAACCATACAGTTTACAATTAGACAAATACCTAGAGATATTATCAAAATTTTAAACGCAAAGAATCTTTTTGGATCAAGATATACAGTCTAATAG
>JAHKLH010000280.1 GCA_029856635.1 Candidatus Njordarchaeota archaeon | reverse complement strand
GTTATTGTCTTTGATGGGTATCCTCCTCCGAGAATTTTGTCGAATTTCTTTGAGCCCGTGTGAAGGAATCTTCCAACTGAAATTTTATCCTCAATTTTTGATGCTTCAATAAAACCAAAACTCGTTTCTTTTCTCTCAAGATATTTTATGGCGTTTTTAATAACTTTCTCTGCAGTTTCCTCGGAGATTCCTGTCAATTCCGCTAATCTTGCTGGTGAAAACATTAAAACATCTTTAATATAGATAATCCCGGCACTAATTAGCTTCTTTTTTGTCGTACTACCAATTCCCGGGATTTTTTCTATGCTATCGTCAAGCGACATTAATTTCACTTATTTTCTATTCTTAAAATTGTGAATATATTGAATATATTGATGAATTGGTGTTAAAATGCTAAAAAAATGGCGTGAAAAAGTGGAGTTTGGTTTTGTTCCTGCATCAAACTACGATGAACTTTGGAATGAAATTACAAGAGTTTGTCATGAAATCTCTCAAAAATATTTGCCCACAGTAATGAACTGCATTAATGAAGTAAGGAGAACACTAGCAATTTTAAGGAAACTTAACTTGAACATAACAATCAAAATTCCTGAAGACATAAGGAAATGGCTCACTAATCGCATTATAGAATACGTTTCTTCAATAGTATTTTTTGATACATCCGAGAAAGAAGCTCTTGAAAAAGCTAAGCAAGCAGCTAATTCTGCAGCACACACCTTATTCCGTGATATGTATGAAATTTGGTTTTTTCTTAATATTTGCTTCCTTCTTGCGCCTATATCCTCGAGCGTTTCTGTAATTAGAATCCATAGGAAAGGACTTCAGTTAAAAAAGAAAATTCCACCAAATTGTTGGTTTGAAATAAACTTCAAATATGTTAATCTTTTCCTCGAGGCACCAAGATATATATCTTGGGACACTTATGATGAATTTCTTATAGCTCAAAAAATCAAAAGAGCCCCTCGTCCAGACATCATGATTTACATTACAGAGCAACCATTAGAGGACATTCTCGATGAATCAAGGGATCCTCCTATTAAACCACCAAATGGAATTATTGAAATCAAATGTTTTAATGGATGGTGGAAAAAATCCGCTGTTAAAAATCAAATCAAGAAATATATGAGATTGTGCAAAAACATCGTAATTGCTTCCAGAGTAGATGCTCCGACTGAGTTTTATGGAGTAAAAGTGTTTCCTAATATTGACTTCAATGTGGATAACCTTGGCAAACTAATTAAGCATGTTTTCAATAATTTAGGAGTCTTTCATGAGCAGTGAATTAATCGAAGAAGCATTGGGAATTAACGTTATAACAAGAGAATTACTTGAATATGCTAAAAAAGTTAAGGATATACTTGAAAAGTCACCTAGAAAAGTAAAGAAAAAGAGAAAAATAATTACTACCGAAGATTTTAGTGGTATTGAAACAAAATTCAGAATTGCTTTTGGATACGGTGGTCTGTTAATAAAAGCATTAAGCATGGAATCATTTACAATCAGAGAGTTATCGTTCTATGCAAAAACCGATGAATCCATAGTTAGAAAATGGATTGAAGAAGCCATCCCTGAAGGTTTGCTCAGACAAGAAGAAAATAAGTACGTAGTTGATAAGAAACGCGTAAAAGAGTTTTTGGAAGAAATAGGATACGCTATCATTGATTTCGCCTCAAAGGTGGTGTAACTGAGCCATATTAATCGAATCCTAGATGCCATGCGCAAAGACGCTGATGTAATACTAATTCGTGCTCCTCCCGGATCTGGAAAAACTTGGGCAGCTTTGAAGTATGCTATTGAACAAGTACTAAAAGAAAAGAAAGTAGCATTTTTCCTTAGAACAAGAATGGAGATATCACACGCAATGCGCCTGCTAATCGAGCAGGAGAAATTCATCGGATTTGTTCCAATGGTTGGAAAGGAATTCTATTGTAGATTAGAAGAAAAAGTCATTTATAGCAAGTATTTCTGCTTCATAAAAAACTGTAGCTTCCTCTATTCTCACATACCTGGATTTGTTGAAAAATGTATGAGAAGAGGACCTAGAAGTTTAGAAGAACTTAAGAAACTTCTTCTACGATCGTTGGTTTGTCCTTTTCATGAAGTTCTTCGTTCTGCTCCAAGCTATCCACTAGTCTTAGCCACATATCCTTTCTTCATTAATGATGATATGTATGAAAGATTAGGAAAGAGAAACATTATAATCCTAGACGAAGCACATACCTTGGCATTTCCAAATATCGACTGGATTCCACATAATGTGTACGCTCAGGGATACGCCTACGAAAGACAAGTTGGTGGAACTCCGGACCCAAAAACCATTGCGTTATTATTAGAGAGAGAACCAGTAAGGGGAAAAGCATTAGCAAAGTACTTCGAATGGAGATCAAATCCTGGCGTAACTATAAGAATAAAAAACAAGTTTGGTAAATTAATAATCCCAATAAAACTAATTAAAAAGCGTTTAGAAAGATGCGAAAAAATTATCTTGATGAGTTCTACACTATGGCCAATGAAACTGTTTGAATTGTTATTTGGAAAAGGACTTCGGATTCACAAGTTGGTCATAAAAGGATTAAGTAAAACAAAGAATCGAAGGGTATATGG
>JAHKLH010000028.1 GCA_029856635.1 Candidatus Njordarchaeota archaeon | reverse complement strand
TCTACTAACGATTCCAGCCGCGCGTTTTATTTTCTTCATCTTTTTAACATGCTGTAGGAGGATTCCTGCATGAATTGTCATGAAGTCAACTCCGTCCTTTAAATGCTTTTCGATTGTCCTGAGGATGTCGTCTTCTGTCATGTAAATAGGAGAGCGCCTTTTTTGAGCAGTTTCAATCGCTGCTTGATATATTGGAACGGTGCCAAATGGGATATCAGCTATGGCAATAAGTTCTTGTCTGATTTTGTCTAAGTCTCCTCCCGTACTTAGATCCATTACAGTGTCCGCGCCATATTTCATTGCTGTTTTTAATTTCCTTTTCTCCATTTCTAAATCTACTACTAAAGTTGATGTTCCTATATTTGCATTCACTTTTGTAAACAAACCAGTTCCGACGCCAACAAATCTTCGTAATTTATCTCTTCTTTTGACATTGCTTACAATAATTATTTGGCCCTCGGCTAGATGTCTTCTAATAAAATCAACACTTACTTTCTCGTATTCTGCCACAGCTTTCATTTCCGTTGTGATTTTTCCCAATTTTGCCTCTTTCATTAACATGGAAATCCCCTTTAGAGAATATGTCTGCATATATTATTTGTCTTTGTAAAAGCATGTAATTGCAAGAAGAATTTTTACTTTTGTAATCTTCAGAAAGACAAACTCTGGTATATGAAATCGAATGGTAAACAGCGTATTACATAAATCTGTAAACGAATTTGCTTAAAAGATAATTAATAAGAATTTAAGAGAGAAGGTTTCCAAAACATGTTAGGAATCATTCCTGCTGCAGGATTTGGAACAAGGTTGCTTCCAATTACCAAAGCAATCCCCAAAGTTTTGCTTCCCCTCGGTCCTTTTCCTCTTCTTCATTATATTTTTGAAGAGGCATATAATGCTGGGATTCGCGAAGTTATTATTGTAACGCATTGGAGGGAGGAAGTTATTCGTTGGTATTTTGAAGAATTTCCCGAAGAAGCAAAAAATGAACTTAAGCGATTGGGCAAAGAGCATATTTTAGAAAAAACAAAGTTCTTCGAGGATGCAAATATACATTTTGTTCATCAAAAGAAATTAACTGGATTAGCAGGAGCGATACTGGAGGCAGAGAGATTCATCAATGATACATTTGTGGTACTTCTTGGAGATAACCTTCTCATTGAACAAAATCCAGGAGATTTTCTCAAGAAATTAATAAGGGTGCATGTTAGTGGAAAAAGCACAGCAAGTTTTGGAGTTTCGCCAGTTAAAGATGTGACGCGCGTTGGAGTTATTGACGTTATTAAAACACTTAAAATAGATGATGCGAAAGCATACCTTGTTAGACGCGTAGTTGAAAAACCAAAGCCTGAAGAAGCGCCATCAAATCTTGGCGTCATGGGTAGGTATGTTTTTGAACCAGAGGTATTGGATTATTTAAGAAAAGCTCCTATGGTTTCTGGTGAGCTAAGTGAAACTGATGCTTTTACAGAAATGGTGAAGGACGGAAAGAAAGTAATTGGAGTTGAGTATACAGGGAGATGGTATGATATTGGTCATCCAGACGCATATATAATTTCTTTCTTCGAAATATGCTTAAGAAAATATGATTGGTTGCGAAATTTTGTAAGACAATTGTTAAGTAAGTAAATATGTTTCAAATTACTAATGATTGCATAGTAATGTGATATGTCTCATAGAAAATGGCATGTTATACACAAAAAGGGTTGGCGTGCGATCGTTATAGCAATTCCGGACATAAAAATAGCTCTTAAGATTTTTCCAAAAGAAAACCTGAAAGCCGCAGAAAGAGAAGCAAATGTTTTAAAAATGCTGCAAGATATACCAAACGTTCCTCGTTTTTATTACTTTGTTACATCGCCAGTTCCAATTTTAATCCGTGAATTCATCCCAGGTGAACCAATAATTGATTATTTTCTGAAAGCATCCATTGATGAGATAAAACATATTCTAAAAGAAATGATAATTCTAGCCAAACAGTTAGATGAAAGAGGAATAATAGTAGAGGAACTATCACGTGCAAAAGATAATGTTATCATTTATAACAGACGACCTTATATAATCGACTTGGAGAGAGTTTCATTTACGGTGACGAGGTCAAATATTACGCAAATTCTCGCATGGATTTTGTTTATATCAAAAATCGAGGGAATAGCTAAGAAGATTCACTATATAGTAAATATAGACACAGTAAAAGATGTTGCCAGAGAATACAAAAGAACAAGAAATTTTCAGAGGGTCATGAAAATTTTCAAGGATTCATTTCTTTATTCGTGATGCGATGGTTTCAGCAAGAGAAAAAACATGATTAAATAATTCTATAACGCCTTCTCCAGTTAGAGCACTTGTTTCAAAGTAGCCCAGAAATATAAATGGAGGCTTCTTAAGCTCCTCTATTACTTGTGAAATTAATTCATCATCAACAGTTTTTGGCAAGTCTTTCTTATTTCCCACGAGAAAAACAAATGCGCGCTTTACATATTGCTTTGCCATATTCATCCATCGGTGTATATTTACTAGAGTGGATGGTCTGTTCAAATCAAAGACAAAAATTATGATTAGAGATCCTTGTAAGAGTTCTGGAATGAGGGGTGTAAAGATATCTTGGCCGGACATATCCCAAACTTGCAAGGTTGTTTTTTCATTAACTTTTGTAGCAAATATATTGAAACCAACAGTAACTTGAACTTCTCCCAAAATCTTTTCTCTTCCTTTAAAAGCTTTAATGAGGGTTGTTTTACCGACACCACCATCTCCGACTAGTGACGCCTTTAAAACAATCATCACTTCAACCCGTATATTCAAATAAATAATACCGATTAAATGTAATTAAGAATATATCTCTTTCAACGCAGATTCAACTAATTGCTTTTGACTGCGACGAAAATCAAAATAATAATCTCTTACTCTGATTAATATTGAACTTTTACTAGTTTTATTAGATTTATAACATCATCAATGTTTTCGACAGATTTATGAAAGTATGGCGGATGTTCAATTAAAATCCTTTCATTTATTCGTATCCTAAATGGCAAATCTTTTTCAATTATATCCTTAATCATTGGTAATAGCTTCAAAAAATAATTTAAATTCCCCTCATACATAACCTCCGAAATCTTTTGAGCCATAAAAGAGACATAATTATCGTTAATTTCTATGAAAATGTTCTTAGCAATTATGTTCATCAAATGAGGATAATACTCCGAGGGAAAACCCTTTACATGGATTCTGTCGATGATTTTAGTTTCAATAATATTACGAATGAAATTAAGATCGTCCATTACTATTTCTTTTCCAGCAAGGAAAAGCATCTTAGATTCGCGGTCATATAAAATCTCCTTTATAGGGGACTCATGCAGATATAAATGTTTTATGGGAAGCTTACATAAGACGTCAAGAGTCTCATTGGACATCATTAGATTTCCTCGTATTACAAGTGATGCTAATGTCATCGTCTTTATGATCTTTTTAACCAATGGCAGGGAGACTAAGTTGTAAACTTTTATAGAGCAGTTTTTCTTAACAGCAGAAAGAATATCATATATACTCTGCAAAATTTCATCCGAAACAATTTCAGGTAAAATTATTGTTACTGTATTTCTAAAACTTATGAATATACTATTCTCCATAGTCTTTTCAAGTACTATATATGTTGATATGTTCGAGAAAATATTACAAACGATGCTCAACAATTTCTTAATAAACTCAAGTCTTATCCTATTAGAATATATCTCTATAAGTATATTTCGTGCTCTTATATTAAGATTCTCTAGCTCTTTAGCATCCCCACGAAGAACCCTAAGTCCTCCTTTAGAAACTTTGATCTTGAGAATTGGTTGCACTTTTTCCACCCATTTCAAATTAATTTTATAAAATCACAAAACCAGGATTTTAGCAATGCGCTATACAAAAAAGCATATCAGAAAAGAATCCATAAAAAAGAATAAAAATCTGCTAATATAAGACGCGTTTATAAAATAAACTGCTGTAAAAATAACTATATATTATTTTTCTTCTATAGAAAGGAGGTCTCCTTTATGGCAGAGAAAAAACCGATCGTAGTCAAGATGGATGGTAGAGAAGAACCCTTTGATAGAAACAAGATAAAAAGAAGTATCATGAACGCAGGAGCAAGTGAGGAAGTCGCTGAAGCAATCACTCGTCAGGTTGAAGAATTCGTCAAAGGAAGAGACAAGATAACATCTAGAGAAATAAGGAGAAAGGTATTCGTAGAATTAAGAAAAGAGGATCCTCAAGCAGCAGCCAATTGGGCATATTATGATAGGCTCGTAAAAGGACGAATTACATTTGAAGATGGAAAATTTATTATTGTTCCAAAAGGCGCAAAGGTTTATCTCGGTTGGCAAGTTAGAGATATCCCACCACCGGGTCTTTCACATGTTGATGAAGTAAAAGGAATTCTCGAAGAATTAGAGGAAGACTTAAAAATGGGAATACCTCGTAGGACTATTCATTCGCGCACTTGGATTCTATTCCACGCCGTACTGAAGACCAAAAAAATGAAGCCAGAAGATAAATTGAAAGCTATAGAGTTAATTAATGAATTTCGAAAAAAACTGGGATGGAAACCGTTTAAATTGAAGTATCCAATCACCTAAATGCTTTTTGGAAGGTAAATAATTTAGTATTTTTCTAACCACTATTTTCATGTTGCATTAAACGAAAAATATAATGTCAGAAGATATAATATTCTTGGAGTATCTTATCTTTATGATGCTTTAGGGATTCATATGGTGATTATTGAACGGTATAATTTCGGCGAAATAGTTATCAATGGTAAAACTTACACACGTGATTTGATTGTTTTCTGGACGAGTGAAGTATGGTCTAACTGGTGGAGAAAAGAAGGACACAACGTTTGCGTGGAGGATGTTTCAGATTTGCTTAGGAGAGGTGGCTTTGAAATCGTTATATTTGGAACGGGAGCATATGGCGTATGTAGGGTATCCGAGAATGTAATAAATGAACTAAAGAAAAGAGGAGTCGATGTTATTGTTTGTAATACACATGATGCTGTTCAAAAGTTTAATGAATTAGTCAAGCAAGGCAAAAAAGTTGTGGCATGCTTACATCTAACCTGCTAATGCGTGTTAGATAATGGCGGAATTCGACATAAAGGAGAAGTTAAGAAAATTTCTAAGGGGTGCAAAGAAAATTGCAATTCTTTGTATCGGAAATCCGCTTCGTGGAGATGATGGTGTTGGTATTTATATTGGAGAAAAACTAAAAGGACGTGTAAATAATGCAACAATTTTCTTGGGTTATAATGCTCCTGAAAGTGTACTTTTTAAAATTATAGATGGAGATTACTCACATGTTGTAATTATTGACTCTGGATTCATTGGAGAGAAAGCCGGTGATATTAGGATCACTGACGAGGATCAATTGCCAGATGATATCATAACAACGCACTATTTTTCGCCAGGTTTATTGGTAAAAATGCTTGAAGAATATGGAAAAAAAGTGCTTATAATTACGATTCATCCAAAAAGGATTGATTTTATCGAGGGCTTATCAAATATTGTTAAGAATGCAGCGAATAATTTAATTGCCGTGATAGAGGAAGTTCTTAGTGAAGTCAAATAATTTCTCTTATTGTTAAAATCCATTCATAAGTCTTATTCATGAGAACATATCCGAATTCCCTTGTTGGCTCAATTACTTCGCCATTCATGTAATCATTCCATGCATAAATTAAAACTATTTTGATACTTTCATTCTGTGTTTTTATGCGACTATATGTGAGATTCCATACTTCATCATAGGTATATGCGTTTTGCCAGTTATTATTTATCCACCATCCAGGTTCAAATGGAAATGCTGTTATTAGTGTGGATTTTAGTATATATTCTTTGAATTCTTTTTCTATGAAAATTGGTAGGTAAATTGATGCATTAAAAACTTTGAAAATTGTGTTCAAGTCGAGCCAAGGATTGTCTTTAAACCAATCACTAATGATGAGATATGGATTGTTTGTTTTGTTCTTTAGTTCAAGCCAAAACTTTACCCAAGCATATTTGAATGCTTGTCGCCAGTAATATGCTATAAGAGAATTTGATAGGAATTCACTGTCATTTCTTGGGTATAAGTCAATAAGATCGTTTATATTATCAATTGTTGTGTTTAATATTTTTGATAGAAAATGAAATGTCTCAGTGATGTTAGTTAAATTATACGTAGTTTGAATTAATTCAATCAACGAGTTGACTAAATATATTTTTTCCTTTTCACTGTATCCAGGTCTTGTATTCATTACATCTATGAATATTATCGCTGACATGTTCTTAATTTTTAAATTAATATCATGTGTTATGCTTACGAGCTTGTTTATTCGGTCGATGAAGTATAGTAAAGTATCTAACTTAAGTGCGTAATAACCTTTAATGGTGGTTCCATTGAATAATTTTACTTCTAGTGATGCCGGGGCGTCCATTAGAAACATGGAAAGATTGACGCAGGGCAAAATTGTTAAATTATATCTCGCCGCGGCAGTGAGGACGAATGTGAATCTTACACCTAATGCTGGGTAATATTCTATTGCGATGAAATTAGCACCTAAATCACGAATTCTTTTGAAATCTGAAAAGAGTTTCATGCGATTTACATCATAATATCCATCAATTGGCGTAAATTTTGCATTGACCCAACTGCCTTCCTTTTGAGTTATGTCATGTGATGGATTAAAAATCCAACTATAATAGATGCCAACTAAGAGATTTGATTCCCTAATGACATGGGAACCCGTGGTCGAGCTTGCTGCCATAAGCGCGCTTGGAATTTTGATTATTGATGCAAATAATAACAATATTACTAGAAAGTAACTGAGTTTCACTTGATGTAATTTTCTAATCAAAGCACTTAACGCCTTATTGAAATACTTAATGTCTGTTAGATACCCTAAAATGAATCCAGGAAGCAAATGTAATTGCCTAATTTCTTCAAAGACTAAGCGGTATATTTCAGAAAGTACAGGAATTAAAATCAATATAGCAATTATAGCGCTTACTTTTATTATCATACTGTATTCGCCTATGACGTAGGTATAATAGAGGAAGGAATATGGATTGAGTTGTAGGAATCTTATAACGTATGGGGGCAAAAACGATAATATTCGTAATCCGCCGATTAACGTGCAGAGGAGCATTCTTAATGAGAATTCCTTGCCAAATTTAGAAAACTCTTGATTTTCGGTTATTCCCTTGATAAAAAGAAGAGCTATGGGATATATAAAATATTGTTCATTCGTAACTTTATTGAACGCTAAGAAGACGAGAAATGAGTAAAATAAGTAATCTAGTAAACGATTAAATGACAGGAAACTCTCGTCAAAAGTTGCGGCTATTAATCTTAGCAAAATAGCTCCTGTTAGCAAGAAAGAGATGAATGAGAAAAATGCCTTAAGAATTTCTAGCATTGGAAGAGGATTAATCCCCAATTGCAAGGAGGTGTACATTACAATGAATGTTATAAAGAAGAAAATATTATAACCCGCGGGTATTCTATTTGCGTGCATCTTTAAAACAGCGTACAAAAGTCCGTCGAATGAGTACAGCAAGAATGGCGATAGAATCATGAGACCGAATGTTGAGGAATAAACTAAAATTTTGATTGTAGTTTTTAGTTTGAATCTTCGAAGTAAGTATACTAATATGAAGGGAACTGAAATCCAAACGGTTTGCTTAAGTAAAACACTTATTGCCAGAAGCAATGAACCATGTACTATTTTCTTTTCATGAAGTAGTATCACTGCCCAGAGGAAAATTCCAAAAACTAGAGCATCAAACATTCCCCAGCCTGCAGAAAGCCAAATAATGAATGGATTCAATATTATGCTTATTTCTCCTATTTCGGCTTTCCTTTTATTTTTAGTTAAAAGAAGAGTTATTTTTCTTACAGCCAATGCAAGTATGAAATCACCAATTACCATTGGTATTTTAACACATATGTTTTCAAGAATTATATTACACAATCCGAATTTGCTCAAAATGAAGCAAGGAAAATAGAAAACAATTAGGAGAATAAAAAGCATTGGTGGATATGCATACCATTGTGGTTCATAAGGGAATCCAACGGGATATATTCGACTATCGTTAGTCAAAATTACATCATAAGGAGTGAGACCCCTATAGTACCAGTCGCGAGCAACTTCTCTCCAGACGTAGACGTCCCAGTCATGAGTAAACCAAGGAAGTATTAATATGTGAATTATGATGGAAATTATGTACGCTCGTCTTCGTGAAAATCGCATTTTATTTCACATTCATTGAATTCATAAAAAGAAAAATAAAATTAAAGTTAGCATTACTCGCATTTCACACTAACTAGCATCTTATACATTATTCAATCAAGCTCTTAGTAATTTCCATTAAATAATTAAATGCATAATCTATACTATGAATTTTCCAGGGATTTTATGTCTTATCGTGTCGTATATCTAATAACATATCGAGTGTATCAAGAAAGCATTATTGCTAAGAGTCTTACACGTGCGTTTTTTGCTATAGTTTCTCGTGAATATTGGCCAGGCAAGAAAATATTCTTATGCAAGGCATTACTAAAAAAACGAAGAACTTGGGGATTTGAAGTAATTCCAAAGGAGTTTCCACAAGATATTCCACCACCTCAAGAGGTTCGCAAAGATTTTAATAAGCTTAAGGAGTTAATCAAGAAACATGCTGGTTTTGAATGTATTGTTGAGATTCTTCGCAAGTTGGAGAATTTCGGTTTTATGTCCAAAGAACTTGAGGAACTTTTAAACAAGTGGTGGCAAGAGGAAGAATTTGCACTTCTTGAAGGGTATCGCTATAAATGCGCCTGGCTATTAAAATGGCTTGCGAAGAATCCGATAGATCTTAAGAAACATGTTAAACGCGTTTATACGAGGGAATGGAAGGGGGTGAGAAAACTTGTAGTTGAATTCAAGGATAGTGCAATGAGCGAGACTAAAATTATTTGGCTTATGAGGCGACTTTGTTTTAGAAATGCTCGAATAAAACATCGCTATAGCATAACATATGATCCATTAACATTTGAAATTGTTGAGGATCATTTAGCAAATCATTTTCCAGTAATAGCAGTTCTTTTCCCCCAAGTGTATCAGTATTTGTACTATTTTTCTTTCGCACAGGAAAAGATAAAATTGCTATGGGGGAGCACTACATCTTGGAATCTACCAAAAATAGAGTTTGAGTCACTGGGAACATCACCTTTATCTTTGAACATAAATCCTCTAATTCACATAATTTTGGAGGTTGATCTAGCACGTGTCGCATATTTTGCAATCATTGGGCAAGCATTTCAAAATTGGGACAAAAGTGGTTATCCTCGTCGCGTTTGGTATTTTTCTAGAGATTATCCCCTTAGTTTCTTGCTACGCCCGGGCGACATAGTTATTGCACGTGTTATTTTTGCTCATGGAAAAAACACATTCATTCTCATGCCGCTGAAGAAGATAGGTGTTGAGGACGCAATGAACATAATAGCTAAGTATCCAAGTATACGAGTAATCTGTTTTGACAAGCCACTTGATTTATATCAAGAGCTAGTAAACAATATAACTAATATCCACAAATATAAGCAAATTGAACAGAAACTCAAAGAAAGAAAGCCAATTCTAGATGAAAGCGGTTTCAAGAAAATCGCAACGAAGATAAATGAGCTAATGACACAATTTCAAGCTAAGTTAGAAGAAAGAGATCTAGAATTCCTCTTGAGTGTTGCAAAAAAAGATAAAGCTCTGTTAGCACGAAAATACGCAGTTAATGCTATTAAAATCATCTTCAAGCGTGAATTAGAAATCTTAAAAGAAATTGGCTTTACTGAAGAGGAAGCGTTAGAAATAATTTTCAATGCACTCATATTGGCGAAAGATAAGAAAGAATTAAAAGAAAATTTCTGGGAAATAATAAAATCAAATGTTATGAAGCGTATTATTTCTGAATGGAAACGCGAATGGAATATTTCTATATTAGGTTCCATCTACACAGAAATAGCGAAAGAACTTATACAAAAAAGACTTGATGACTTAAGAAATAGTGTGATTTTAAAGAGAAGAAATCCAGCAACAAACGAGATATACTGGGATGCAACTTTTCTTAATGAAACATATTATGGACGTAAAATTTTATCAGCATTAGAAGTTAAGGATCCTAGCAAGATAGATGAAATGAAAATGAAACAGATTCGTGATGTGCTCAAAAGAATCATAACGCCCAAAGAGATTGATTTATCACAATTCGAAATAATTGCCTTATCACGTGATGAAATAATGTCTATACTGAAATCTAATAACATCGAAAAAGCATTGTGTGAAATTATTGCATCAAAGATATTCTCACTAGCAAAACTCTCATCAATAACTTACTTGAAAAAGATCAATACTCGTGGATTCTCCAAAGAATTTTTGAATAAATTGTGGTTAAAACTTCAATATGTACAACGAAAATATGCAAGTGAGGTAATCAAAAGCGTTGTGTCATCATATGCGAATCCAAGTGAGAAACAGCAAGAGATAGAATTACTTTTAAGTGAAATTTTAACCATAAAACACCCATATGAAGCATCCATAAATATTGTTCCAACCATTAGACGTCTCTTTTTCGCATTAAAACCGAGAGATTTGCTCTATATGATAAACAAGCTTGAATTACCTGCTGCAAATGAATGGATTAAGTTAGAGGATGCTGATAGTATACTAGAAAAAATATCAAACATTACATCAACAAAAATTATAATTAACAAGTGGAGCGATTGGATAGGACTTTTTCCGTTTTATGTCATTAAAGAAGGAGAGAGGTACAACATAGCACACATCAAAGCAGTTCTTGGAATAGGAAAAATAAAGGGAGCTAAATTATGGCTAAAAAAAGAAGAACTAATGAAGTTATGTAGAGACTATTGCTTGCATGTGAGAATTATTAATTCAAATGAAATTCCAGATGAAATTCCTGAAGTAATCATGGTGGAGAAGCAAGCGATAATATCAGTATTTCCTACGCTCTCATATATGACTAAATTGAACGAAATCAGAGGTAGCACGAATGAGATAATTTCAGAACTCAAAAGAAGGGGAATAAGAGTAAGAAAATACTTTTCAATTGGCGCAGATCTAAGAGGAAAGTCAAGGGAATTTCTATTTGAAATTGCATAGCTTCAAGACTAAATTTTACTTATACTCACAGTGTTCTCCTGTGTTTTAAAAGGAAGGTCATAAAATATTTTGGGGAGATTATGACTGATTTTCTTACACTCTTAAAGCAAAAACAAATTGGTGCAAGGGAGAGGAAAGAAGAAGTGAAAATTGTGTTAGAAGGTCAGTATAAAGTAGCATATGAAATTCTCTTAGATGCGTACAATGCTGGTCTACATGCATGTTTAGTAGGACCGCCGGGAACTGGAAAAACGCTTTTAGTTCGAAAATTCGCACAAGATCTCGGAAAACCATTTTATTGGGTTACATTTACGGAAATCGTAAGATCATCGACATTAATAGGAAGTTTTGATCCTGTTTTAGTTTTTCAAAAAGGATTTAGTGCAGAAGCATTTGTGCCTGGGCCGTTTCTTCTAGCTTGCATTGAAGGAGGCATTTTCTTTGCAAATGAAATTAATCGTGCAGACGAGTTTACATTGAATGTAATGCTAGATGCTCTCGAGGAAAAACGACTTTTTCTTCCCCAACTAAGAACATGGATTCGGGTTGATGATGGCTTTTATATGGTAGCAGCAATGAATCCTTATGAAATGAAAGGAACACGCAAATTATCTGAAGCAATACGAGATCGAATTCGTATTTGGATTCATCTTGACTATCCCCCTCCAGAACTTGAAAAGAAGATTATTCTTGCTAATTGTCCAGAATATAGGATCCCCTACCAAATCCTTGAATGCATAATAGAAATAATTTCAAAGCTAAGAACGCATCCCGAGATAGAAAAACCTCCTTCAATTCGAGCGAGTATTGCTTTAGCTAGGTTTATTGGTGAGCGTGCCAAAAGAAAGGGAGAAATAACTTTTGAAGATGTAGTTGAAGCTGCAAAGTACGTTCTTTTGGATACAATTGATGTACGCGCTGGTACAGATCCGAAAAGTGTGGTGAATAGCGTTTTGCGAGAACTAGGTTTAGGGGAAATTCCATGAGTTTTAAAAAAGTATACATTCCAATAAATCCAGTTGAATTTGCGATTGAATTTATAAATGCCTTGCGTCAGCAAGAAAACATAACACCACCGTCTATTCGCCAAGCGATAAGTATTGCAAAGATACTCATG
>JAHKLH010000279.1 GCA_029856635.1 Candidatus Njordarchaeota archaeon | reverse complement strand
TGTGCTTTCATTGAACCAAGTATTATTTCCTGGCGAGATTACTTCAATTAGGGGTGCTTTTGTGTCAATATTAACATAAGTTGTCACTATTTTTGTATTTCCAACATTGTCTAATGCTTTTAACAATATTGCATGGTGACCATCAGTAAGAAGCAGTTTAATGCTCGTATTTTCAAGCACTATCCAAGATTCATTATCTACCTTTATCTCAAAATGATCTATTCCCGAGAAATTATCGCTCGCATTCCATTCAAAAATGATTGTATTTGATGCGAACCATGAATTATTAGTAATGCTTATGTTCAATTCAGGTGGTGTAGTATCAACATGAATATAAACATAATCACTAATGCTTTCACCCATCAGCGGTACTGCAACTACCTGAAGGATCCATGTACCATCTTTATTCGTAGTAATTATTTCTGAAGTTCTACTTGTTCGAGCAGTTTCACTGCCATTTAAATATATGATAAACTCGCTAGGAACGAAACCCCAGTAGCTATAAGTAACATGTATTTCTCTTGTTGAAATCCAAGTATCATTCTTTGGTTCAATGATTTTGAATATTTTCGTTGGTTTAATTAGGTATAAGCCTTCATCTGTTTCTATAAGAACATCACATACAAGGTCGGCGAGGAAATCGATAACCTTAATTTCTCTTGGAGGCACAAGTAAGCTTTTTGATAAAAATTTTTCTGTGTTATTATAAATTTCGATGAGTTTATCTCTAGCTAGAATAATTTCTGGTTTATTATCTCCACTAATGTCTCCAGAAACTGCTGCGACAATATTTGCTTCCGTCATTGTTATTTCTGTTTCATTTGATAAGTAGTCTACGATCATTAGGATACTAGAGTTACTGAGGAAAATCTCATACACATTATCCATATCAAAATCAAAGACAGCTAGTTTCGTAATGTTACAGATATTATATGTTCTATCTAATATTCCGTTTTCTATAATGTATACTTTGTTCTTTGTAGTGCAAAGAATGTCATCACGTGAATTCTGGTTTATGTCGATGACAAAACTTGCAATTACTTGCGAATCAAGGTTTATACTCCATAATTTTTGATCATTTTCATTAAAGCAGATAACGGAACCATTCGTGAGAAATACAATAACTTCACGCTTTTTATCTCCATTTACATCTGCTACTGTTGCATCATTAATTCCATTAACTTCTCGTGTCATGACAGGATAACCTGATGCATTTAAATATAGTATTTTGGTCTGATTAACGACTACTACAGTATTATTACTGAGGAAAAATGATTTTATTGCATTTAAATTTGAATCAGAGTAATTCCAGATCTGAGTGCCGTCATCATCTATGACTTGGCAAGAATTCCAAAGTGTTATGCAAAGTTCCTTATATGGATCAGAATCAAAATTGTAAAAATCTACAAATTTTACTTGTTGCTTAACATCAGTCCACCAGCGAACATTGCCGTTGTATTCAATAAGCTCTATAATTCCATTATTATATGCCAATAATATGTCTTCTGTATTATCATTATAGAGATCAACAGTGTAAGCAGTAGCGTTTCCACCAAGACTTGAAGTCCATTTTAGTGTTAAATCAGGCTCAAAACAACACGTTAAGCCTGCTATGGTAAGTGTCAAGAATTCGTCATCTCCGTCATTATCAATGTCATTTACGGCTATTTTCATCACTTCGTCTCTTATGGGTTTTGATTCTATAGATTGTGAAGTTACATTTATTAATAGCACGTGAGTTTTGTTTGCAGTTAATACTAAATGTTTCTTAGCTAGTGTGTTTCGTTGTAATACAAAAACTTGGTGAATTCCAGAACCTATATTAAACTCATGTTCGATTAATCCATCGCTGGATAGTATGTATACATGACTATTATTACAAGCTAAAATTTCTGTTCTTCCATCATCGTCAGCGCCTCCAAAGGAAATGTGTTCTAAATGATCTATTCGTCTTTGCCATTCCAAGGAATCGGATATAGAAAGAACATAATCATCTGTACCTGCGATGATTTCTTCAATATCATCACCATCTATATCACGTATGTCAAGGAATTTTATTCCATTATTTACGAAAAATCTCCTTATTTCATATCCAGAAGAGTTCATGACGGTGATGTATCCTACATTATCTCCAACAATTATTTCATTTTTTTTGGCAACTATGCAAGATATTGAATATCTCATTGATTTAGTTAATATAACGTTGAAACTTGAATTTAGTACAATGAGCTCCCCTGCAACAGATCCAATTATTATCTCTGAAAATCCATCACTATTTATATCAGCAACATATCCAGCGGAAATATTTGCAGTATTAACAGTGAACTTCTTTTCAATTGTTCCATCAAGCGATGTAAGTAGAATTGTTTTATTCATCATAATTACTATTAGTTCATTTTTACCGTCTCTATCAAAGTCTGTGACATTAATACAAATCACCATTGTTGTAGCTAAGCTCCATATACGTTTTCCACTAGTTTGATTTAGAGCAGTGACTGAGTATGAAGTACCAACAATTAGTAAGTTATCATGTGTGATAACTGTAGTAATATTCCCTAACAACCCGCTTAGTGCTAATATATTCACTTGTGGATAGATGTTTGGAGAGT
>JAHKLH010000278.1 GCA_029856635.1 Candidatus Njordarchaeota archaeon | reverse complement strand
GTATATATTTTACTATTTCCATAAAATTTACTTTCTAATAAAGGGTGTCCGCTTAATGACTGAAGTCCGATTTGGAGAAGTTAAAGGCGCGCCTGATGAGGTTTTCATAAATGATGTTTTTCGCATTGTAAATGAAGCCGAAAAGAATGGAATCATCTTAAGAGTGATTGGTGCTGTTGCAATAAGAGTTCATGTTATGCCACATGGTTTTGCGGATCTTCATATAAAACTTGGAAGATTAGGAGAGGGAAAACCTAGCTTTAGCGACTTAGATTTCATTACATACAGGAAATTTGCTAGTAAAGTTGAAAAATTTTTCGAAAAAGCTCTGAAATTTGTACCAGATAGATGGATCAATACCTACTTCGGTCATAAGAGGCTAGTCTTTTATCATCCACAAGGATTTTATCACTCTGACATATTCTTCGATAAGCTTGAATTCAGTCATGATGTTGACCTAAGAGGACGATTAGAATTAGATAGTCCAACAATCCCATTAGCAGATCTTGTTCTTGAAAAAACACAAATTCATGAAATAAATGAAAAGGATTTGAAAGACTTAATTGTTCTAATACGAGCTCATGAAATAGGAGAAACTGACGAAAAGGAAGTTATTAATGCAAAATACATTGCAAAAGTTCTTGCTCAAGACTGGGGATTCTGGTATGATGCCACCATGAATCTAAATAAAGTAAAAGCAATGGCCAAGAAATGCTTGAAAGAAGAAAAATTAACAGAAGAAGATTACAATGATGTTATAAAGAAGATAGATAAGATTCTTGAATACATCGAAAAAGAGCCAAAATCAAAGAAGTGGAAAAAGAGAGCTAAAGCAGGTACAAAGAAGAAGTGGTGGCGAGATGTAGAAGAAGTAGTGAGATAATCAAAAAATAATAGCATTAGTACTTGTTGATTTTTATAGTAAAGGCAATTTTTTTCCAATTCCTTTTTCGATTGCTACATAGAATAATCTAATGCCTACAGCCATATCTTCTATTGCAAGCCCTAGATTATTAGCCATTATTATTTCATCATTTGATTCTCTTCCAGGTTTCTCTCCTCTAACAACTTCTGCAACTTCACCAACTGCTTTGTCTGGAGGAGGATATCCCTCGAAATAGGGAGTGTGTTCCCAATAGTAGGCATATTGCTCTAAATCATCAGTGTAAAACTTATCGACTTTAGCTGCAATCTCAGCTCCCATAGCAGCATCAAAATCTATTGGTAACAAAGTCATTCCTGCTTTAATCCACTCTGGTTTAACAACATGTTGAGGCTTATCTGTTATTGGAATTGCTGTAACAACTATATCGCAATCAACAACTGCCTTCTCTGGAGAATCAACAAGCTCCACTTCAGTACCAGTAACTTTCTCAACCCAAGACTTAAAGAATTCAGCGGCTTTCTTCGATATATCATATCCCTTGATTTTCTCGATCTTAAGAACTTTCGAAATTGCCTCCGCATGTCTTCTTGCTTGGACCCCCAAACCAATTATTCCTAAAACCTTACTATCTTTTCTCGCAAGATATTTAGCACTAATAGCGGAAACAGCCGCAGTTCTCATTTCCGTAGGCCATGTGCAATCCATAATAGCATAGGGAGCGCCAGATTCCGGATCGTTAAGAATCAATACTCCCGTTAAATAGGGTAGTCCAAAACGTTTCCTATTGTTTAGATAACCTGCAATCCATTTTAAACCAGCAGCTTTTAATGGCGGAACCCATGCAGGCATTGCATGAATAAACGAGTCAGGTCGTGTATGTATTCCAATTTTTGGTGGAAGCTCGCATTCCTTCTTAATTCTGAATAATTCTTCAATCCATTCAATTACATCTGTAATAGAAACGCCTAATTGCTCAATGTCTTTTCTGGATAAATACAATATTTCACGGCCTCTCTTTAATTTTGTCTCAAGAATTTTATCTAACCTTGCTTTCATATGACACACCAAGAAACCTAAATATATAAAAATTTAATGAAAAACACACCAACGCTGTAAGGGAATATATTGATTCAAGGAGAAAATCAAATTAAGAGACTACTCCAAAGCGATATTAATTATAAAAAATATTGCTTATTTTGATTGTTGCATGATTATTCCCAATTAAATACGAATTTTCTTTATTAATTCCTTAATCTTTCCCACATCTAATTTGAAATACTTTGCAATATTTAGCAAGATTCTCACCACATCAATATAAATTTTTACGGCTTCATTAAATGTTCTTTCATCATAAATTACTGGGCGATGATCTGCATTTCTTCTATAAATATATAATCTGTTTAACTTGTTAATCACATCAGCAAGGTCTGGAAAAAACGGTTTAATAACATATTTATTCATGACACTTATAAGTTTTCCTGAGCGCTCAAAAGTAACTCCCTTTACTTTAAAAATAATAAGTCTCAAAAGCAGTTCTACTGTAAACCAGAAAGAAGATATTGCTTTATTATAGCATTTTTGTTCAATATCTTTTAATAATTCAAGAAACATTACTTCTAATTTTCTCAAATATTTTTCATATTTCATTCTCGCTCACAATATTGGGTATTATCACTTCCTCATATCCCGTCTCCTTGTGGATCTCGCTAATAACATCCAAAACCTTGTTAATGATCTC
>JAHKLH010000277.1 GCA_029856635.1 Candidatus Njordarchaeota archaeon | reverse complement strand
GTGATGAGCAACGCAAACAGGCTTACGATACCGGCATCTCCCCTCGACATCCATGTTTCGAGAAAGAGTTATTTATAAATCCGAAAAAAAGATATTTTTATAAAATTAGCTTCTAGATATTTTCGATTTGTTATTGCGTCGGTTTTTCGTCTAAATTGCTTTAATTTTTAAAATGGTATTATAATCATTTTGTAGTTAGTTACGTCATACAAAAATTTAAGTTGTGAGGATTAAACAAATAGTGACCCAAACCTTGGGGTGTTAGGAGTGTCCAAGTTCTTATTTGGGTTTGGGTTCGGTTTAATGTTGGTGGCTTTATGTATTCCAACTCATGCTGCTGTTATCTATGTCCCCGATGATTATGCAGAAATTCAATGGGCTGTTGATAATGCAAGTATTGGAGACATCATTATCGTTAGGGATGGAGTTTACGTTGAGAATGTGGATGTACACAAACAACTAACGATAAAATCTGAGAATGGTTCAGCCAACTGTATTATAGAGGCCGCAAATCAATATGACACCATATTTGAAGTTGCAGCCGATTATGTGAATATAAGTAGTTTCACGATAAAGGGCTCAACGTGGGCTGGAATATATATCCATGCTAATTATTGCAATGTCTCTAATAACATTATTTCGGACAGCTATCGTGGAATATTTCTCTCGCACTCGAATAATAATGAAGTTGTGAGTAATAAAATCAGCTCGAATGATTATGGGATCTACTTATTGCTTTCAAATAATAATGGGGTACTGAGAAATACAATTTTAAACAGTGATTATGATGGAATTTACCTTTATTCTTCGGATAACAATGATGTAATAGATAACACAGTTTCGAATAATGGTGATGGAATCTCACTCAGTTCTTCAGATAACAATGAGATTGTAAATAATAAAATCAGTTCAAATGGTTATGGGATCTATTTATCGCATTCGAATAATAATGAGATATTGAGTAATACAATTTTAGACAATGAAGATGGAGTTTACCTGTTATATTCAAGGAGCAACAGCATAGAAAACAACATAGTCAAATCGAACAATTATGGGATATATCTAAGTTGCTCAATCTATAACGATATTACTGGCAACACAGTAAATTCAAATAATTTGAACGGAGTCCATCTCTCGCATTCAAATAATAACGACATAGTAAGTAACACAGTTGCCTCGAATAATGAAAACGGAATTTACGTAACCCAATCGGACAATAACAATATTTCAAGTAACAAAGTTTTAGATAATTATTTTGGAATCTACCTTTGGTATTCGAATAATAATGTAATTTATCTCAATAACTTAAATAACGTTAATAATGTTGAGTTTTATAATTCATTAAACATTTGGAATTCAACGGAGAAAATAACGTACACACACAAAGGGAAATCATACACAAGCTATCTTGGGAATTACTGGAGTGATTATATCAAAGCTGACTTGAACGATGATGGAATTTGCGATACTCCTTATGTAATTGATGAAAATAACATTGATTACTATCCATTAGTAGAACTCGTCAATATTACGGCTAACATCTCAGTTGAAAGTTTTTCACTAAATGCAACTAGTGGGGTAGTCCCATTAACAGTTGAGATAAACGCAACAGTCGTTAACACTGGAGAAATTTCAGGAAGTACAACTGTCTACTTCTATGTAGAGGGGGAAGAAATATACAATGAAACAGTAGAAGTTGGAGCAGGAGAACTAGTATACGTGATCCACACTTATACATTTAAAAATGCAGGAACCTACAATGTAAGCGTTAATGATTTAACGTACATTGAGGTTGTAGTAACTCCTACATTGCTAGATGGAGTTGATTCCAACAACAATGGAATCATTGAGTTAGATGAAGTTGACAACCTAATAACAAAATTCAAAGCTGATGGGAGCGTAGATGATCTTGAACTCCTTGAAGCAATTCAGTACTGGCTTGATGGGAAGATGGAGGATTTTGCACTTCTCAAGGTGATTCAAGAGTGGTTATAACTTCTTTTGTTGTTTTTTAGTTGAGACACTATAGTCTTGCAAAAAGAATTCACGGGCAACTTCTCGAAAATTAGAAAATAGATATAGGTAAAAAGGTGTGATTTAGTTTATCATTGGATTGCCCAAGCCGCTCATGATCATGATCAAATCAAATCTCCGATCTCCGTAACACATTCATATGCTTTTTTTACACTGTCGAAGTTCTGTTTCAACTAGTAGCTAATATTTTTGCTACGCAAAATCTTCTCAACACCTTGAAGTATGGAATCTACGGAATCCGTTTCTTGATCGAGAACTTCAATAGTCGTAATAATTGATCTTAGATTTTCAAGATAGCTTCAATGAAGAAAGCAGAAATAATTCCAAGGATTGCAAAAAACATGCCCAATCCCTGGTTTGAGAACAGGAAAAACCCCGCAAGTATTCCAAAACCAAAAGCTGCTAAATTCAAAATACCGTGGGAAACAATCCTTGCCAAATCAGAGAGTGAAGATAAAATCGGAAGAATTATTAATACGGCAATCATAAACGCGAGATTTAGACTTAGTGGATAAACATCAGGATACTGCTGAACAAGTACAGCCCACGTCGTTTTTAAAACATAAATTAGGGCATTCAAGAGAAGTTCCAATGGATCTACTGT
>JAHKLH010000276.1 GCA_029856635.1 Candidatus Njordarchaeota archaeon | reverse complement strand
CATAAGCACGTGTGTTATGATGAGCGGAACACTTCATCCCATATCATATTTTAAGACATCTCTGGGTCTAGATAAGTCATCTAATGTTCAGGAAAGAAGAATTCCTTCAATATATGATCCATCACGAGTTTTGCGATTAGTAGACATACAGACTACTACGAAGTATACAGAGAGAAGCCGATATATGTACAGGCTAATAGCTCAGAGATTACAAGTAATAAGTGAAATAACTCCTGGAGCAATTTTGATAGTATTTCCAAGTTACTCAGTAATGATAGCAGTTATGGATGAGCTAAACAAAATGGATATCGATAGAGAAGTCTTTATTGAAAAGAGAAGTTCCAGAATAGAGAAAGTTATGGAATTTCTCGGCATACATCCGGATGCCATTATTGCATGCGTGGCCTATGGAAAATTTGCTGAAGGAATAGATCTCAGGATAAAGAATAAAACACTTCTTAAAGCGGTGGTAATTGCAGGACTTCCTTTTCCAGAATATAATGCATGGCTTCGAAGGCAGTTGGAGTATTTAAGAACGAAGTTCGGTTCTAAAATGGCTAGAAAACTATGTCTAATTTATCCAATGGTGAGAAAAACTCTTCAGGCAGCAGGAAGATTAATTCGTTCACCAGAAGATTTTGGCGCAATAATTATTCTAGATCGAAGATTTCTTTCACTTTATAAATTCTTCCCAAAGGAATGGTGGACATTTCATAAGTTTAGCTCTACTGAAACATTAAAATTAAGACTGACTGAATTCTTTAATAGACTTTTATACAGCTTTAAAAAAGGAGAAAAGTGAAAACATATGGCAAACAAAATTCGTGACATTATAGAAAAAATTAAAGTGATTTCAGTCTTACGAGATGCTACTATTCAAGGGATTACACATTATCGTCTTCTAAAACAATTTTATGGACTAACTGATGAAGACTTAAGTTGGATTAAGACCGAGTATCCTGAGCTTCTTTCTGAAAGTCCTAGGTCATTAGTTCTTATCGAAACAATACAAAAGAAATTAAAAGATGAATTAATTAACGAATTAGCAATTACTCTCAAGGGTTATAGGCTTGTGTTTATTTCCATTCAGCAGTTAATAGGAAAAAAAGCACTTGGTTTCTTCAGAGGAAAACCAGTAAAAGACATCATCTCCACACATGCAATTGTTTTTTCCGGGGAACCATTCTCGTGGAAAGGACCGCATGGAACTAATATTGCATTAATCGGTCCTGGAATTTACTTTTCTAACTTCTTAACCGAGATTTCTCGTGAGAGAATTTCATATAGTTTTCCCATTCATGGTATATTCATAAGTGAAAAATTCATCACTATAGGTCTGGAAAAACATGAATACTCCTTCCCTCTATCCGAAAAAATCTCTATAATAGATCTATCCGATAAAAGAATCTATAGCGAGTCATCAATTACTAGAAAAATTTCTCGAATTTTAAGTACACACTTTGATGCCCTCGATGCTTTCTTTAAAGTGATTCGAAGAAACGACATAATACCTGAGAACATAAGTCAAATCCGCGTCTTGTCATTATTAGAGGAGCTCCCCTCAAGATTACTTTTTACTGATGAGTACTGGAATAGTAACATAGAAACTTTAAAAAAGGGTCTGCCTGGGATCATGTGTAATCCGGGTTTGAATAAAATCGAGGATTTCTTCAGAATAATGCCATTAGAAGTTGTGAAAGCGAGAATAATTGAAGAAAGAGATATCTTTATGGAAATTGGCCACATCGCTGTGTTTCAGCTTCTTACTTAAAACTGGCTACCTTTTCATTACGAGAACCAAAAAGATCTTGTTTTTCTTGCGAATGACTAAACCTTGGTCACATTCAAATCGGTCGTGAGACAACAAACTAGCTCCAAATCAGTCATGTATATAATACCAGTAAATATCACAAAAGTGCGCGGAAAACATAAAAGCATGATTAATCCAAAAACAACTATAAAACAACTATATATACCTTATATGCATGCTATGTATCGTCCATGTGCAATATTTGTTCATCTATCTCAAGCTAGTTGGGACAAATCATGTTGGATCTGGATGAGATAGTCTCTTGCGCCCGCCATTAGTTCAACTGCATTAACAGTAGTGCTTTCGATGAATTTATTTAACTTCTGTTAAATGGGTTTCCCTAACTCCCCGTTAGCGTCTCACGATATGACTTTTGAGGAAACATGTCACAGTGAACTTCGCCATTAATAACAGACTTTTCAATGTCAATATTTATTTGGAACCGAAAAAGAGTTAACGTAACTTATTTACTAATAACTGTACTAGATGTTCCACTGAAACAGCCTCTCCAATATTTGTCTGGATATTATTTCTTACCCACTTCACGATTGTTTGAATAACCTTGCTCAGAGTTATTACTTCACTTATACCTCCAGGTAACCTTACAGTATTATACACAAGATCTACACCTGGTTTCCTTAATACTTGAAGTATGTCATTCATTAGTGGCTCTATAAACACACTTTTAGCTACAACAATTCCCAGAAGATCCCCTTGTAGATTTAATAAGGGTCCTCCCGAGTTTCCCACATTAAAGGCTGCGTTCACAATAAGCCTCTTTACGCCATTCCTTTCTTGTATGCTTGAAAGGAATCCTACACTTAGAATAGGCTCAAGATCATAGTAT
>JAHKLH010000275.1 GCA_029856635.1 Candidatus Njordarchaeota archaeon | reverse complement strand
CTCAGAAACAGCACCGAGGAAGAGTATTTCGAGGATTAACAAGTGCCGGTAAGAAAGCTCGAGGATTAAGAAACAAAGGAATTGGTGCTGAAAAGGTAAGACCAAGCAGAAGAGCAGCGATTAGGAGGAGAGCTGAGAAGAAAAAGAAAGCAGAAAGATAAAGGAGCTGTGGGGCAATCTTATTGAGTAAACCCGATATTCCTCCGAATACAAAGCTTATTGTAACATCACGTGTATACTGGGAACTTGATGCAGCATCGGAGGTATGGCATTGCTTGAAGACAACAGGAGTATGTAACAATGCAGAAATCGTATTTGTAAAGCAAAGGAACAAGTTAATAAGGGGATTATTTGCTGTGGTTTTTGATGGCGATTCGCGGGAAGCAGTGAGAAGAATCCGTAGCTACCTTCTCAAACATCCCTGGATAATGAAATATTCTCAACGAATAATACCTGTTGAATTAGTGACCGTAAACTTTGATGAAGTCATAAATTTTGTCAAGGAAAATTCAAAAAGAATTAACGAGGAAGCAAGCTGGATGATCCGTGTTTCACGGCATAATGCCGACATATCGAAGACGCAAATTATTGAAAAAGTAGCTCCTTTAATTACCAAGGGGAGAGTAGATTTGAAGAATCCAGAATGGATTATAAATATTGAGTGTATTCTAAAAACATTTGCAGTTGCAATTATAAGGAAAGAAGAATTAATAAGAAGAAAAGAACTCAAGAAACACCTAAAGGGTAAACTCCTTGAAGATGATTAAAAATCTTTTAACAGTGAATCTTTCTTACTATTTTAGTAGCAATAATACAACTGCCGGGGTTCCCGAGCCTGGTACGGGGCCGGACACATTTTATGTGGGCCAGATTCGAGATCCGGTGGCGTTTTTGCCTCGCGGGTTCAAATCCCGCCCCCGGCACCAAAATCTTTTACTCCTATTTTTCATGGGGGCGTCTTCATGAGGGATTCACGGAGATTCATTCAAAGGCTTAAGGAAAATATTAATCAAATAATCGAGCTTGCAAAAAGAAACAAAGTATATCTCGTATCTACACTACTTAAAGATACAAGAAGAATTCTAAAACAAATTACCCAAGAAATAATGTTGCGGCACGATATTCCTGCAAGTTTTAAAAAAGAAACATTCAATCAAATATCTTTTTGCAAAGAAATTTTTCCGATTTTAGAGCAATTAATAAATGAGCAATTTGATCTAATTATGAATTTGCTCATTCTTCTGGAGAAAACAGGATTCATAAGCGAAGTTAGGGATTTCTTATCAAAAATGCTTAAAAAAGCAGAGCGAAACAAGTATATGCTGGCTCGGTTAGTCATGTATGCTTATGATATGGGATATTACGATCTAGCCGTAATTGGAATGGAAAAGTTGAAGAATCTTTATGGAAGCGAAGCAAACCTAATCTATAATCTTGCTTTGGCGTATTATATGATTGGAAAGACAAATAAAGCAAATGAACTTGTTGAAGCACTGTTGAAACGAGGATATTATTTTGCTTACGGCCTAGCGATTGCTGTTAATATTGCAAGAGCAAATCTCAAGAAAGCAAATGAAGCTTCTAAGAGATTTCTCATTTAATTTTTGCTGGAGCTTAGTATGATTTCCACTACGTTAATTGAGGAGATTATTCGTATTCACGCCAGATTAAGAAAGAAAGGTTTAATGCGAAGAAAAGCGAGAATTACCAGTAGACCAGTGAATTTCTGGATTGAAACTGAACCCTTAAGGGAAAATGGCAAAGTTGTGAATCTTACAGCACTCACAATAATATTTGGAACCATTGGATGCCGTTGGGCACGAAGTAAAACTGGCGGATGTATTATGTGCGGATATTTGTATCAAAACCCGCCGAAAGGAGGAGATTTAATAGCACAGTTAAATTTTGTCCTGAGAAAAGTCCGGAACAGACTTAGAGAAATAGAGGTGGTAAAGATCTTTACCTCTGGATCTTTTTTTGATGAAGAAGAGGTTCCCCAAGAGATACAGATTGAAATTCTTGACAGACTCTGTAAAAACCTCGAAGCACTAAAAATGATTGAAATTGAAACAAGACCTGAATTTATAACTGAGGATATTCTTACGAAGCTTGAAGAATTCGCAAAGAAACACAAGATTAAACTGTGTTTTAATGTTGGTTTGGAGTCAGCAAATGATGATATTCTTAGACTAATCAACAAAGGTTTCAGTTCAAGAGTATTTTTTGATGCTTTGAAGAAACTTCAAAAGTACGATTTTTGGGCCAAAACATATTTGTTGTTCAAACCACCATTTATGACAGAATATGAGGCCATACAAGATGTTATTACGTCAGCAAAGAAAGCATTTAATGCAGGCACGTACTTCGTATCAATAAATCCAATGGTAATATTTTCATGGACTTTCATTGAATATTTATGGAGGAATAAGCTTTACAGACCACCAACATTAGAATCAGTAATCTTCGTTACAAATGAAGTACTAAAACTAAATGAAGCAAAAAAGGGAATCGTAATTTGTTCCCCTGTTGCCCCAGGATCAGCAAGAGGTCCTCATGCACTCAAAAGAAACACAGATCGAAAGTTACTTAACATACTAAACAAAATCGTTAAGTCACAAACTCCAATAGACATACCACCAGAGAATAAAGAATTATGGG
>JAHKLH010000274.1 GCA_029856635.1 Candidatus Njordarchaeota archaeon | reverse complement strand
TGGCGTTACCTCAGCAACACCTCAAGAAAGAGGCGCAAGAATTACATACAGCAAATACTTGGCTGCACTTGAGAATTACTATTCAAAAGCACTTCCACTTGCTTCCTCCTTCGAGGAAATAGAAAAACTATCAAATGATCTCAAGCAGTCTCCGATAACCTTTGTTGTTGTGTGCACAGGAGGAACCTCAGACTTCGTTGTAAAAATCGCTGAATATACAATTCCAATATTATTGAGCCATTCCGAGCAAAATTCGCTAGCATCAGCACTAAATGCCGCTCAATTTCTCGCACGGCAAGGAAAATATGTTAAAATTATACATGAGCTTCGTGAGGATACCATAAAAGAAATCGCACTATTTTCCAAAATAAATACTGTTCTTTGGGAACTCCGTAGGAAGAAAATAGTTCTCTTCGGCGCAGATAGAAATTGGGCAGAATCACGTTATAATTTAGAATTCCTTAAGAAATTAGGTCTCTCTTTCGAATTCATTGGTCTAGACAAAGTAATAAACGATTTTAATGCGGCTGAGGAAGATACTGAACTAATCGCGAAGTTTCAGAATATGAAAAGTGTTGAACCGAAGGAGAAGGACATTAGAAATGCCTCGAAAGTCTATACTTTGTTACGTAAGTATCTAACTGATAGCGTTGCTTTTGGATTCAGATGCTTCCCGTTTCTGGTAAAAACTAAAGTAACTCCCTGTTTAGCACTTTCTCATGCACTAGATAAAAACATAACTGCCACTTGTGAGGCAGATATATCTGCAATGATTATGATGGAAATATCGAGAATACTTACAGGAAAACCAGGATTTGTTGTAAATTTGGAGGATGTGCATGAAAATGTAATTACTGTCGCACACTGTACAATAGCAACATCCTTAACCAGAACATGCATCTTACGAAATCACTTTGAAACTGGATATAGTGTTAGTATTGCGGGAATAGTAAGCGAGGGAACACCAGTAACTGTAGCTTGTTTTTCACCTGATTTTAAGCACATGTTCGTTTCAACGGGGAAGATAATAAGAGGAAGTCCTTTCTCTGAAGAAATGTGCCGAACGCAATTGAAGATAAGACTCAATAAGGATCCAAAAATAATCATTGAGAAGTTCATTAATCGTCATCTCATAGTTATTTTTGATGTTATAGAAAAAGAACTAATTACACTAGCAAAGATCTTAAATATCAAAGTCTTATAACGAGCATAATCAAAAAACTATCAGCTAATATTTTCGCCACAATAACTCTCAAACATCTCTTCGAGTTTTCCACTTTTAAGTAATTCTATTGCTTCACGGACTATTATTGCGGATGTTATATAAACTTTAATGCCAGCACTTTTGAAACGTTCTAATGCTCTAAATCCCATTCCACGTACAATTATTGCATCTGGTCCCAGAGGAAGCACTTTATCGGGTCCCTTACCGACGCCACCCAAATGTTCTGTTTTACTTGGAATTGATTCTATCCTTATCACATTTCCTTGTTCATCAATCTCCACAACAGTAAAGTACGGTGCTCTTCCAAAATGATCGGAAATTCTTGAATTAAGACCCACGTCGTCTTCGGTTGGAATAACAATTCTCATCTTCTTTTGACTTACCAAATTCATTCACCTCATCGCACGATTATTCTAAAATATATTGTAAATTTCTTAATATTATCGTAAAAATGAAAAACAACTAGTAGTAAGTCCTAGTTGATTAATTACAGGAATCCAAAAATTTCATTCATCATTGATCAATCTCAAATCAGAATAAAATCTTGGTTAGTTATAATAAAAGATATATTGCAACTATCAGGATTCAAGTCGTTGAGACAATTCTTCTCTGAATTTTTCCATATCCTCTGGAGTAACTCGTGCAATCTTGGGTTTGCTAAGTAATCCTACTAACTCCCTTAATGCCTCGTCCTCTAAATCAAGCTTGAAGACTTCACGAAGAATTTCATTTACTACACGTGATATATATTTCACTGATCCGTATCTACGTATGCTTTCTTCTACAAGTCGTTTGTAAACATCGTCATCAAGAATTAATGTGATTCTCCTAGCCATAATATCACCACAAGCCCCTGTAGTTAATCATAAAGAAATACGTAATATTCTCTAAAAGAGGTATTATCTTAACCAAAATTAGCACAAAAAACTGACAAGAGACCTAACAATGGAAGAAAAATGAATAATGTTGATTATATTTACGAGTGTAGTTCTTTGAGTCTATCCAGCAGATTCTCAAAGATTTTTTCAATTTCTTCTACAACTTTGGAATCTGAGTAAAGTACTGGGCGCAAATTCACAAGACTTTCTATTACTTTTCTATCATATGATATTTTTCCTAATAGTAATTCCCCAGCCCATTCTTCAATTTTCTTCGAGATTTCTGGATTTAAATCCCATTTATTTACGACAACCGCATATGGTATTCCAAAGTGATTAATAAGCTTGAAAATTCTTTGCAAATCAGAGAAACCAGTTGGAGTTGGTTCTGTAACTAAAACAGCAAAATCACTTCCCCTAATTGATGCTATAACAGGACATCCTATTCCAGCAGCAGCGTCAAAAATTGCAATTTCATACTCGAATTGTTCAGCACGTCTCTTAAGTTCCTCTACTATTTTTCCAGAATTCATCTCACCAACATAAAGTTTTCCAGAAAT
>JAHKLH010000273.1 GCA_029856635.1 Candidatus Njordarchaeota archaeon | reverse complement strand
TTCCCAGAATCATCAGTAGCTTTAGCCTGAAGTAAATGTTGACCCTCCTCCAGCGAATGCGTGTCTAATACTTTCTCCCAATAACCACTACTTTCATTGTACTCAAGATAAAACATTTCAGTACCATCAATATATAAACTAACGTTAACCACAGTACCTGGAGGTGTATCAGTAGCTAATACTTTAACGGTTATATTACCACTAACTTCCGAACCATCAGTTGGCTCCACAATTGTACAACTTGGAGGATTTATTGTCTCTATAACATCTAATGTAAAAGTACCATTCCCACTTATTTGCTTAACAGTTAGTAAATACCAACCCGATGATGAGGGAGTATAGGTAATATATTCATCAATACCTTCCCTATCATTAGTACTTGATGCTAGCAGTAATGGTTCGCCCCATGTTCCATAGGGAGACGAAGAATCTGGTTTAGGATCATTAGCATATAAGTATAAATCAAAGTCACCCGCTATAGGAACTGTAAGCTTGAAGTTATAACTATATCCTTTCCTCATATATATCTTTCGCGCCCACACATGCTTCTCATAATACTTGCCTCCAAGATAACCAATATAGGTATTGTTCGGCGAAATTTCCTCTCTAATAGCTTCAATAGCAGCATCTATCTGTATCATTCCCCAACCTTCATTTATGTCCTTCTTGCCTCTATTAATAGTGTAGAACTCCCACGCAGTAGCACTTACAATGGCTTTTATAAATGCTACATCATCCACAGAGTAATCCCAATTAGTAAATGACCCATTCGTTAAAGTTGCTACTAAAAGAGCTATAGCTCCAGCGGCATGGGGAGTAGCCATGGATGTACCTTGAAATGCTACCAGATCTCCTGAATATGTGTCTGGCAAGGATGTATCAAACGCCATGCCGAGTAATATTAGCTCGCCCGTAAACAGATTATAGGTAGCATACATAATAATTGACATGTCCCCATTACCTGTTGAATCTGCGGCTAATATTGTACCCTCTTGCGGCATTCCTCCCGGAGCGGCAATATCTGGTTTAGTAGTATTGCCCATAGTACTTCCACTTCCCGGACCTCTCGACGAATAATATGTTATTGCAGGATCATTATCAATGCCCACCGTTGATGCCGCGACAGTAATCGCTGCATCGCTTAGCCCAGGTGAGCCAGATATTGAGTTTTCATCCGGGCCAGAATTTCCAGCCGCCACAACAACAACTACTCCATTCTGAACTAACTGTAGGATTGCTGAGTTTATCGATGCTACAACCTGACCAGCCTGTGTCCCAAAACTCATTGATGCTATGGTTATTCTATAAACCAACCTATAACCTAAAACCCAATCAAGTCCATCAAGTATATCATCTAGACTCCCAGAACCCGAACCAGCCAGTACTTTTACTCCAACAATTTTTGTACGGGGTGACACCCCCGATATTTTCTCGTATCCATCTGCTTGTTCTGGGTATTTCACATGGATAAAGCACCTAAATTTAGCACCAGGCCCACTACTATATGACCATGTACTGGGATACATTGAAAAAACAATTTTAACATAATGCATTCCAGTATGTGGTGACGTGAAATTTACAGCTATTGATCCATCATCTGGATCTTGGTCGATTGCTGAGTTATCATCAACTCTTAAGAGAAGTACATCATTAGGGCCATATATTTCAATGCAATCTAGATCGGAGTAGTGGGATGTATCATTTTCCTGAATACTAATATCGTAGCTATCTACCTCAATGTAAATTGGCTCGGAATTATCAAGCACTCTAAAATAAACGGGTGGTTCCCAAGTGTAGGTTCCAAGTAGCCCAAATATGACTAATCCAAAACTAGAATATATTACTGACCTATTCTGATCGTCTACGGACATATTGTAGAAATTTCCAGCAGCAATAGATGCACAGTGAGTTCCATGTCCATTGTCATCAAATGGATAAGACGTCCCATTGACAGGATCACACCATCCAACGATTTTAATGTTGGGGTTATTCCATACGTTTGGATTTGTGGCCGCATCTGAATATCCCTTTAGCATGGGGTGATTTGGATCCACCCCAGTGTCAATGATAGCTATGGAGAAATCACTAGTACTTTCATACCCTATCATCCCAGTAATATAATTCCACGCTCTTGGTCGTGCACCAGTTGTTCTTGGTGCAAAATACATTGTAGCTGTAAAGTTGAAGTTTGGTTCTATAATAGCTATACTACTGCACCTCGATGTCAATATTGGTATTCTATTCGCTGGAATTTCTCCAGCAAACCCCTTAATCGCATGACTGTACTTGGTAGTTATTATACCCCCCAAATTTATGAATTCTTTTCTCACATAATCATCATCATTCCTAAGGACAACTATGACTTTTATGCGTGATTGACCCTTCCTACCAATTATCCTATCCAAGGTGTCATGGATTTTATTATCATCCGTATCTGCATTCCTTATTGCGTTCCAATCCAATATGTATTTAGGTTTTCTAATTTGCGAGTAGTCTGGTATTGAAACATATTCCAATGTACCATCATCCTCAACTATAGTATACGTTTTTAACGTGCTAGGTGAATAAATAGCCTTCGTTTTAAGAGCCTTACTTTGATTTTTAGAATTTACATGCGAATGAAATGCTCTTCCTCGTGATACATGTAGCGTGGGCGTGGGCACGAACACAATACTC
>JAHKLH010000272.1 GCA_029856635.1 Candidatus Njordarchaeota archaeon | reverse complement strand
TGTATTAGTTTTGACATTTGTTGGATCCCCGGACCACCAATATTCAATATAAACATACCATCCTGAAGAATCATTAGCTGTAAAACAAAGTTCGTAATCGCCCTGGTAAGAATCTGGTATATCCCCAGATGGTATAAATGACTTTAATGTTGGAGCTTTAGTATCATCATCAGTGATATATCCCGCTGGATCCCATGAGCTCCACGGTGTTGCACTAGCATCACCAGGCCTGTCATCATCTAAATCAACCAAACGATAAGTCCATTCAATTGTGCATCCCACATAACTAATCCATTCATCTCTTGGAATTGAAACACTAAGCGTGGTGGTTGTTGATGATGTACTGGCAGTAAGTGTTATGTTTGATGTTGTCGTGCCATCTGGGTACCTATAACGATATACAACTTCTAATTTCCACCCAGAGGGATCACTAGCCGTTACACTAAAGACAAAATCTCCAGAATATGCGTCGGTAATATCACCAGTAGTTGATGTTCCAGAAACCGATGGTGGAGAAGTGTCATCATCAGATAATGTGACATAATAATAGTTTGAGCTTCCACTGAGTTGATCATTAGGTCTATCATTATCATTATCAGTTGCATCAACATACCATGTAATCTGTGATCCTATATAATCAATCCACGAAGAACGTGGAATTGTTATAGAATAAATATCACCAGATACTGTTGGCGAATCATTAGTGTACCAATAATCACCAAGTTTATAATGAAATGTAACAGACGACAAGCCGCTTTGATCTGTGATTGTAATTGATAACGTAATTGCACCACCATAATCATCATATACTGTAGTACCTGGAGATGCTGTTGGATTTGAGAACGCTGGAGGAGATTCATCATCATCTTTATCAATTCCATAATGCCAATAAATAGCTTCTAACTCATCACGATATCCATACGCGGTAGTGAAATAATTCCAAAACTCATGAATATCAAGAGGTTTGTTATTCTTAATAACATCAAGCACATAAGAGAAGTCAAGGTCTAATGGATCCCATCCATTTTCACCTGTTGCATCATGTATATCCCAGAATATTGATGCTACACTTCCCGCTACATAGTCTCCATCCATTTCAGAACCATCGTTTGTGTACCAGCTATTGTCCTCGATGTTTCCAGTCCCCGCAGATATAAGATTTGAGTTGTCCCAAACAGCAGCGGAGAAGAAGTATGCCCAACCAGAACTGAATGCTCGCTGAGTAGATGGTGCATCACTATCAAGAGGATCGAAGCCCAGTGGGATGTCAATGCCTCCAGCATAGATCATATCTAAAATAGCCATTCCGTATGCTGCTACTAATTTAGCTTTATCTCCTTCAGCTCCACTTGCCACATGTATTTGATCTGCATATTTATCATAAAAGACGGGATTCGTATTTGATGCGGATGATGAAGGATAGACGACGGATACTTTGGTTGAAGGAGTATACCCCTTATTGATAACATAATCAATAGATTTCGCAATATATGCGTATATTTGAAATGCTAATCTTGGACCACTAAATCCACCGTTGAATGTTTGTAATGTTCCAGATCCCTCTGGACCACTCCAGTCTCCTCTTGCACCATCTTCACTTAAAATTATTGTTACAGTATAATCTCCATCTGGCATGTCCTGAAATGGAGGATCCCAATATCCTACATTTCCTGCTTCATTACCATCGTATGGGGAAGTCCAGTTGCAAAGAGCACCAGATGAGAATACCTGTAAGTAACTGGAAGTCAAAACCACCTTGAAATATAAATCGTCATTATTCCACGGCCATAAATAGTGATCGTTTCCATTACTGGAATCTACTAAAGTGAAGCTTCCATCAACATCCACATATGTGGAATCACGAAAGTCATCGGCATCTGGCGAATCATCATCCCAAAGCTCTATATAAGCGTATCTTAATGGATACCAAGTTCCACTAGAATCTTCCCAATAAATATGACCATATATTGTAATAGTTCCTTGAATTATAGCAATTTTATCTTTTCCCTCAAGAAGCTCCGGGGCACGCAATGATACAAATGCTTTATTATGGCTAGCTATAAATCTATCGCCAACCTTGATGAAATACATGGTATCTTCAGACACTTCAATATCATTTGCAATTAATTTTACTGTTATTTTTCCATTTTTAAGCGGAAGAATTTTGATCACAGAATGAAAGAAAGTAGCATTTTGGGGAATATATATTGTATTTCCTGGTAACATTAATTTGCCATTTTTTATTTCTAATAATAATTTAGCATTTGGCAATGGTTTCAAACTAGATACAACAAGTGAAATCTCTATCGTTTTGTTGGGGTATATTGCATTAGTATATGTCTGAATATTTGCTGTAAGTGGAATTCTTTTTCTCGATATAATTTTGTTTCCAGTATATATGGGATAACTACTAATTTTTAACTTAGTAGGTTCTCTTATATAAACTTTGTTTTCAATGAAACCATTTGATTTCATGTATGCAGTGATGGTAGGAATAATTATTATGACAATCAATATGATTCCATTATAACGCAAATTCACATTTAACTCCTTTCAAAGTATAGGCAAAAATTCAAAAATCTATGAAAGATGTAATTGTCTTACTATAGATATAAAAATAGTTAAAAAATAGGATTGTATGCTCAGATATCTTTCTACATCATTCATGTTAATACC
>JAHKLH010000271.1 GCA_029856635.1 Candidatus Njordarchaeota archaeon | reverse complement strand
TGCGTAGAACACAATTTTTGGTTTTGCAAACTCATGTGGTATCGCGATATTACTACTCATAACATGATAGTCACAAAAGCAAAGCACATTAATGATGATTATCGTAACAATTAGAGTAATTGCTTTGTGGTTCATCGACAAAACCTTCCATTCTTTCTTAAAAAAATATTGAGATTATCACTTTCTGCAGTTGATGCATATCTCCGAAAAACTTTAAGATTTGATAAGATATAATCTAAACTAAAAAGTATCATCTGGGGAGTTGAATGTCATTAAATGTATTATGGGAGCACATGAAGAAAATCTGGACAAAAGGAAGAGGTTATCAACTAAAGAACATCATAGAAAAAGATCCTGAAAAAATCGTTGCAATTTTTGAGAAAGATCAGTCACGTGCTCTGGTTTATTGCACAAATAAAAAAGTTGGCGTTACAATTGTGCGAACATTTCTAAAAATGGCTGATCAAAATAATTGCAAGGAAGGTACTATAGCTACAACAGACCGTATCACCCGCGCTGCGCGACAAGAGGCAGTACAAGCAGGCTTTGAAGTTGTAGACTCCTCGGAGCCACTTATCTACATCTTCGATCATTATCTTGTTCCTCAAGCACGTATCATAAGCGAGGAAGAAAAAAAGAAATTAGTTGAGAAATATGGATCCCTTAAATATTTTCCTAAAATCTTGGTAACAGATCCCGTTGTTAGAATCCTTCGTGCAAAACCTGGTGACGTAATCGAATTCGTACGGCGAGTACCCCCACTTGAGGAATTAATTGAAAAGTATGGTCCAGAATTTGGAAGAAAAACTTACGAGACTCTTAAACTTCTTATTCCTGCAGGTGAGGAAAAGTATTACCGAGTAGTCGCAACTCATCCTTATGAGATACCAATTACTGTTGAAGAGGAAATTGAGGAAGAGGAGGAAAAAGAGGAAATCGAAGAGGAAGAGACGGCTACTGAAGAAAAATAAGTCATGAAACATATTTTTTAAGCATTTCTAGAACCCTCTTTGCTTTTAATTGCGCGTAGAAAATCTCCGTGGTTTGTGTATGTGCATGTCCAAGTTGCCTTGAAATTATCTCAAGAGGAATTCCCTGGTTGAGCGCTTTAGTTCCCCAATTGCTTCTAAAAGCATGAATATGAACACGAAAACCTAATTTTTTACTAAGACGATACAAACATTGTTGCAATCGCATTCGTAATCGTCTTCGATCATCATTATTCCCAAAAAGATATCCACGTTTTCTTTCTTTTACACGTTTTTTTAACATTCTTTTTGCCTCCGCGTTTAATTCCTTTAGTATTGGATCTTGACCTGGACAGCCAACTATGGAAATTCTCTCCTTAAGTCCTTTCCCCTTTCGAATTATTATATACATAACGTCATTTTCTATTATTACGTCTTCTGCACAAATATTGAGTACTTCATTTAATCTGGCTCCAGTGGCATACGCGATTAAACAAGCGAGATACACATCTTCATCAGCATTGTGTTTAAGGTAATTAAAGATTTTTCTTAACTGCTCTCCTGTATATTCTTCTGGCACTTTATCCCTTTTTTCACGCGGTCGCAACCTTTTGAGAATTTTTGTAGGTAATTCATTAAAGGGATTTGAATAACCTAATGCTTCCAGGAATTCAAAAAATGCTTTTGTGAATGAAAGAATTTGATTTATGGTCCTATTGCTCAGTTTTTTTCCACGTCTACTTTGCACTTGTGATAACCAATAACGAAATTTCACTATGTCTTGTGGTGTAACCATGGAAATATCATCTATACTACGTTGCTTAAGATATCTAATGAACCATTTTAGGTAATGTTTTACAACAATCCTTGACGCTTCCGTTGAATAAGATATCTGTACGAACTGATCTATTAATTCCATAATTTCGGAATTCACAGTAGAAACCATTCCGTTCGTGAATTCTAAAAGTATGTCAATTAATTCTAATGACTTTGTATTATGGAATGTATTATCTGGAGAATACCATCAAGCATTATTCGTAATTCTGCATTCCTTGACATGAAGAAATATATATTCTCAGTCATGGTTATTCTTCAAACCCCGCCCAGAAAAACGTAAATCTTAATTATTTAGGTTAATGTAGTGACTGCTGTATGATACACATAAACAAAATATTCCCACCTGGAAAATACTTGTTACAAGGAAACGAAGCATGCGTGATTGGCGCGCTCTTAGCTGAATGCCGCTTCTTTGCAGCATATCCAATTACTCCAGCAAACGAAATTAGCATAATTATGGCAAAATATCTTCCATTAGTTGGAGGAACTTTTATTCAAGCCGAAGATGAAATATGCGCAATTATGTCCGTTATAGGTGCGAGTTGGGCTGGCGTGCGCGCAATGACCGCCACTTCTGGACCTGGTTTCTCATTAATGCAAGAAGGACTTGGATATGCGGTAATGGTTGAAACACCACTTGTGGTCGTTGATGTAATGAGATTAGGTCCAGGAACAGGACAAGCAACGAAATCTGGTCAAGGCGATGTTATGCAGGCAATCTGGGGACGTCATGGAGATCAAGCAGTTATTGTCATGGCTCCTGCATCTGCCCAGGAAATGCTTGACTTCACAATAGATGCATTTAATTTAGCCGACGAGTACAGAGTACCCGTTATAATTTGCACGGATCAGATTGTTGGTCATACATATGAAACAGTA
>JAHKLH010000270.1 GCA_029856635.1 Candidatus Njordarchaeota archaeon | reverse complement strand
ATGTAATTCTTCTCTTTGAATATACTTTATGAGAATACTTGCATTTTATTGATAAAAATCTTTGGCGTTTTCATTATTAAGTTAGAAGAGATATTGCTTGGAATTAGTAATCCTATGAACAGATCAAGCCAAAATATTAGAAATAACTACTTAATAGTTCCATTCACAATCAGCAAGTATATATTTTAGTGAATAATACATATCTAATGAATAAACCTTAAGAAATTAATATAAAAACAGAATAATCATGTAGAATTTCCATATATTCCAAGACACTCTGGATAATTAGCATGTATTTAATCATTAAGTACCGGTTGATGTTAATTATGAATGACATAGAGTAATTAGAGTGATGATGATATGTTTCTATGGTTTTTAGGAACAGGAAGTTCTGAGGGAGTTCCAGCCATTAATTGCAACTGCGAACATTGTTCAAAGGCTAGAGTATATTCCTTCTTAAGAAGAAAACAAATTAGTATCTTAATTATTGGGGATAAAACGAATGAGAATATATTAGTTGATGCAGGTTGGGACGTGTCATCGTGTATTTCCGAAATTAAATTAAGGGCAATTCTTCTCACACATTGGCACCATGACCATTATGCAGGATTATTTCCTATGCGTTGGACAATACACAGAGTAAAGCTATATTGCCCAAGAGAGTCCATAGATCCAGAAATCTTTAATAAACCACTTAATCTAGAATTAACTTTCATCGAGGAGTCTTTCCAAAAAATAAAAATGGGAAACTTTATGGTAATACCAATTCCTCTCAATCATAGCATCAAAACATATGGATATTTAATTCAGGGTTTTGGGCATACAATAGCAATTATCTTCGATACAAAGAATCTATCAAAAGAGGCAGTAGATTTTCTTTCATCATATCAACTTGATGTTGCAATTATTGATGCCACATTTGGTCCCGGAATAGAGGATCCAATACATAATAATGTAGATGATGCACTAAAAATATGTCATAAACTTAATGCTAAAAAAGTGTTTCTAGTGCATATTTCACATAAAAACCTAGATTATTTTAAACTAATGAAATACATCTCATCTCATTACGAGTCATCACACATTGAGGTTGCACTAGATAACACTATCTATTTCATTAGATAGTAAAGTTAATTATGGTAACGGTGATTGAATGGTATTTAATAAAGAGAAGTGGACTGCGATTCAGAAGTTACAAAAGGGCCGCCATGTAACTAGTTATATACATAAGCCTCTTGAGGATCTAATAGTTTACCTTTTGTATGATACAAATGTATCTGCAGATGTCATATCAATCATCACTTATGCTACTGCTACAATTGTAGCCTGGTTTTTTTATATGGGGTTCTATCTCCGGGCTATTATTTTAGCCTATTTTGTAGGGGTCTTGGATGGTGTTGATGGTAAAATAGCGCGGCTTAGAGGTAAACCAACGATTATAGGAAAAATGGAACATGTATTTGATACGATGTATGAGTATCTCTGGTATATTACCTTAATAGTATCTCTATCAAGCAGTTTTGGAAAGGATATTCTTCTTTTTGGAATGACTTGGATTGCTCTTGATGCATTAGTCAAGCAAACGTATAACATCTTTTGGCTTATGACGGGAAAACCTCTTAGGGTTTGTGGGGCTGCTGGGAGAATAATAACTAAGATTGATAGTAGAAGATCTATGTATATGATACACATCTTTGTTTGGTTACTTCTAGGTAATATAGTTAACTCAATTTATACAATCATTGCTCACCAAGTCTTCACATTGGTATCATATATTATTTTGTCCTTTAAATACAAAACTATGGCAAATTAACGTTATCATAAGTCACATTTAAGTGATATCACAAAAGTACTTGATATAATTATTAGAATCAATAGTAAATTTTTAGATTATTCAAATATTGATTATCATATTATCGTAGCTTATTATAATGTCCTTCTCTACTCCCTTTAATCTTAGGTATCTAAGAAGTTTATTATAAGGATAATTATAGTGTGCTATATGTACGAGCACCGCTAACTTTGGATTTATAATCTTTGCAATCTCTATTGCATCATCAACGTTATTGTGTGTGGGAACGTTATGTTCTGGGGGATTGGTTGCATCGATTATAGCCAAATCAAATGAGAATTTATTCTTAGATAAATACTTAAGAGTAATTTCAGGCAAACCTTTTGTGTCAAATAATGTGATAACTGCACTGTGTTCGTTTTTATGCTTAATTATGTAGCCATAAGTGTCAATTTCTGTAGCTCTGTGATTAAGTTCTATTGGAATTATCTCAAAATTTCCGAGTGTTATAACCTTGTATGGTGTCGGAAACTTTATACTAAGATTTACTGGGGCCTTCTTCAATTCGTAGAAAAAATCCTCTATAAGGAGCAAAGACAGAAAGAGAGCGAGCAGAGTATCTCAACCGAAAAAGTCCTGATGTATGGTCATAGTGCCAATGTGATATCAGAATTCCGTCTATTTTTAGATCTTCTATGTATTCAGATATGTCGAATCCGACGTCTAACACTATTGTAGAATCAAAATCAGAAATTATCATGGCTGTAGTTCTTCTTCTTAAAAACTTTACTCTTCTGGCAAGCTGACAATGAGAACAAGTGCATCCAAGCACTGGAATTCCATCGGATGCACCACTCCCCAAAATCCACACAAACATAATTTTCTCACCGTGTATTTTT
>JAHKLH010000027.1 GCA_029856635.1 Candidatus Njordarchaeota archaeon | reverse complement strand
TAATCATTGATGCCGATAACGAGATTACAATAACATCAATTAATGCTGGAGATTATTCATTGCCATATTATTACAACAATAACGATTTAATTCTAAATATCAGTGATTTAGATGATTTCTTTAGGAGCCGAAAGGCTACGATACTAATAGATGGTGTTGATTATAAGAGAATTATTTCTGATTATTGCGGGAAGGTAGTAACTGCAAGCGGTATTGAAGCCCCCGCGAATGCATATTACTTTCTTGCATCCGATAGTTTTACGTTCAGCATCACTCCAAACACTTCAGCAAACTCCGGGTTTGTCCTCTTTGATGGCTCAAATTGGAAATGGACGAATACAACGCAAATGACTAGAAGTTTTGATGCTGGAGAGTATGAATTATACGCATTTGCAGACAATGGAAAGCTTCTTTTCAGAATAAACCTAGTAAAGAAGTTTAAAGTAGAAGACATTGTTATCTCAAACCCGCACATTACAGTATACCCGAAGAAGACAGTTGCAACATGGAACTTAGGATCAACAACATCATGCTCCCAAGAATTAGTTATAATTTCAGGAGACAATGAAGAGATTGTATTAAATGATGTTTATGAGGATCAAGAGATTAAAATTATTGAAGTTAGTCTAGATGGCAGAATATTGACATTAGCCACAAACATATTAGCGCAAATAAGACTTCAGAAAAAGACAAGCAAAACAACACATTTAAAGTTAGAGTTCAAGCTGGAAAAGGATCATGCGGAGTATGCAACACTAATTAAGGAATACAGCATTCAAACAGATTCTACAATTAATATAGAATTGGAGTTAAGCAACATGATTTTGAAGAAACCAATTAGAGGAGGATTTTATGACCTAGTCTTAACAATTCAAACTGATTCAGGAGAGGCTGCAAAAGAAATAACATCAATACTATTCATTGATTGCGATAATAATGTGCGTGGAAGAATTCTTGAAAATGGTGGAACAGATGATAATGTAACTTATGCTCTAATATTAGCAGATGCTGGAGAAGTTTCTGCATGGATGCTTGAGGACGTTCCACAAATATCAGAAACATATCAAGGTGCAATTGTTAATCAAAGCGGCATATTCATACCTTGGAATCAGGTGAAAAGCAAGTACAATGATGTGAATATTAGTGTCATGGCTTCAGACTTTGATGGAATATTAGGCATTAAGGCTTATTGTAATGGAACCGAATTACCAAGTACAGCGTCGAATGTTTTCCTATTGGATACCAAGGAATGCGACGAGAATAAAGTGTATAATGTCACGATTATCGTCGAAGATAATTCTAGAGTAAAGGCTGTCTACACGAGATTTATGAAAGTAATTCCATACGCTCCCAGAATTCTAGGAATTGCGTGCAATGGTACTGATTTAAATAATGCTGTGCTCGGTATGGATACAATTGCAGAAATACAGTTTGAAGAATGGGGTAGTGGAGTAAAAAGCATTAGTGTATTTGTAACTAATGGATCAGTAAATGTTTCAATTCCAGTAACAACTAATGGAAATATTGCCACATTTAAGATTCCAGTAATGGATCTGCTTGATGGCTTTCATAAAGTGTATGTTATTATCAATGATGATGCTGGATTAAGCTCGTTTAAAGTATTAACAATTACCACAGACAGAACTTATCCAGAGATTCGCGGAATAATTGACATAACTAACTATCCAATTATTGCCTATATTACATTTTATGATGAACACTTAGATAGTTCAAGCTTATGCATAAGTTCTAATGCCAGCATGTATTATTCATGGGTTAATTCAACAACCATATACATTGAATTTTATGTTTATCCAGAGGAGTTCTTAAGTGGTAAAGGACTCAATGTAACGATTGCTGACATTGACGGTTTTGGGAGAAGAAAATACACGAAACTTCCAGTAATATTAACAGTCACAGGAATTGCTTCTGGTGCAGATCATGAATTGTATGCATTAAATGATTCTGTAAAGCTAATAATAAATGCACTAAATGTTGATGTAATAGTATTCAAAGATGAAAAATCTGCGCCAGTAAATGGAACGAATCCTCTCTCATTTACATGGAACATACGTAGTTACAGAGACGGCTATGAGATATCGATAAAAATAAGGTTAATTTCTGGAGACAATGAAGTAACAATATCTGGATATATAATCAAAGACACAGCAATACCAACATTTTATGCTTTTAACGTTTCCGGCGGAGTAGTAAATGATGCAGTAATGTACTTTAACTATCAAAATCTAACACTAATAGTCTCAGTTAAGGATGATGCTGGAAACTTAGAAACAGTTTTAATTTATGCAAATGAGAGTCTTCTCATAAACTTCACATACGATGGAAAATGGCAATATACCACATACGAATGGGATAATTCATTAGTGGAAATTCATTACACTGGTGATAATTATTGGTTAAATGCTACAATCATATACAATGCAACATTAATTGATGAAAAGAAATATGTTTTGAGGATTTACGCGGAAGATATGACTGGACAAAGTAACAGTGCCTATACCTCGGGAATTGATTATGTATGCATAGACCGTACCCCACCATCGCTCAATAATATTAACCTTGAACCACTAAGTAGTGGATGTTATGGCGAGTTTGCCAACTTTAGTGTTATTGGTGGAAGATGGAACATTACTGTTGATGTTTCAGATAATTTTGGAGTTAAAATGGTTACAATTAGAACGTATGATGTTCTTTTAAATAAGAGCTTGGAGTCTTGGAGCGACATTCCTTCTCGCTTCTACTGGCAATGGGATTCCTACAAGAATATATATAGTGATACATTTGTTCTAGTGGAGTTTATCGTTATTGATTACGCGGGAAATAGTGCTGTTTACAGATATTACTTATGTGTAGAGAATAGAAGCACTGGAATTATAATATATGCTAATGGCACAGAATTAGAAGAGGATATATGGCAAGGACACATTTGGCTTGGAGATATTGAAGGACATACGTATTTAAAGGTTGCTTTACTTCTTACTGGGGGTACAAATAATAGAAGTTGGGTTAGGAGATTTTATCTCTATTTAAATGATTGTATTATAGTTAACATCACTGTATTGCCAGATTATTCATTGTATGTGTACAGTATGACTCCCTTGCTTAGTATCGAATATTACGATTATGCACACTTCTGCGAACTGCTACATTATCATTTCTATGGCATAAATACGGATTGGTTTAATGTGACAATTGTATTAAATGAGACATACCTTATGCCAGGAATTTATTACCTAAGCGTTTACAGAATAGCAAATCACGAAAAGCTTTCAGTTGATTATTGGTTCAGATATAAGCCAAGAACGATTGTTAATGTGCTGAATAATGAAACTTGGATTACTAATCCATGGGTAGCATTTAACATTACTGATATTCTAGGAAGACCACTAAGTGGATCATTAAACATCTCCATTAATGAAACCAATAGATGGGGCATTGTTGATGTAATCAATGGTTTCGTTAATGTAACACTAAATGGAACTCATGGAACATTAAAAGTTTGGGAAATAGGTAACTACACGCTAATTGTGAAATACGATGGTGATGGAGTTAGTGTGGAGAAGGTATTTAGGATTCTAGTATGGGAGTGGAATCCACCATACATTACTAATGTAAAAATCAAATCAGAGTACAATGAGAATGAGATTGATGGAACCGACCATGGAATAGTATTAATAGAAGCGGATGATAATGAAACGCATGTTGAATATGCTTACCTCAATTATACTGTGGACGGTGGCTTAACTTGGAACGTCATAAATATGACTTATAATGGAACACACTGGAATACGACTTTGCCAGTATTCAAATGGAATACTAATGTTACATTCAGGATTTATCTTATTGACCATGCTGGAAATGTTTTTGTTAGCAAGTATTATTCCTACGTTGTAGTAGATCCTTATGCACCAATAATTTGGTGGATTAAGAATTCTCAAAATACTTATGCTTATGAAGAAATAAACATCACTGCCATGATTCTCGAAAACGTTAATGGAAGCGGATTTGATGTAATTCTAATGGAGCTCTATGTTAGCGATGATAATGCTACCTGGGACTACATTGGAGCATTCGAATTGAATTATGGCAGTAATCCAAAGAATGTGACCTATGGAACATACATTGGAGAACCAGAGGAGTGGAATAATGCAACTCTTTACTGGATTACTTTGCGATTTAATTATGCAACATATGTTAGGATTATAATGTATGCTTATGATCGTGCTGGGAATGAGGCTGTAAAAGAACACTATTTCAAAGTAAATAAGCGTGCTGTTAAGATTATAGCATGGAATATCACGACGAGATACGGTGACAATACTTCAATAGAATTCCAGGTAATTGATGAGTTAAATGATTCGTTAATATCACTATACTATGAGATCTGGTTATACACCCATTATCCAGTAAAATTATTAGCATGCGGATACTCAAATTCATCTGGAAATACAACAGTTTACTTAGTATTTAATCAGGTTAAAGTCTTTAAGTTGCTTATTAGAATAGTAGAGACTGAAGCATTTCATGAGACAGAGAAGATAATCTACGTTAACGTAACAAGGGAAATCATGAAAGTACATGCCAGCGTTAGTGATGTGGAGAAGGATAATACATTTCATCTAACCGCTAAGATTACTGATGATGAAGGGGAGATTATAGTTAGCGGAGCTTACGAAGTATTCATTCATCTTGAGGAATGGATTAAAATAAAAGAGGGAGAATTTTCTTCTGGAATTATCAACGAGGATATTACGCTAAATATTGGATTAGAGAATGGAAATTACACGATTAAATTACTCGTGTTTTCTGAGAATTACGAGAATGCAACCGTAATAATGACATTAGAGGTAAGTCAAACAATCTTCCATGCAATTAAACTAAATGACACTAAATTAGGAAAGGAATTATATGCAAAGATGATTATAAATGATCCAGATGGAATACAAAATATAAGTGTCAAGCTGATGAACGCCTATGGTGAAATAGTTGATGCGAATATTACGATTGAAAACATAAATAATACTGCAAAATTGATTGAGGCAAGTAGATTTCTGAGCGTTCATGACAGTCCAGGAAAATGGAGAATAAGAATAATTGTGATTGATTATTCCAACACTAGAACTGAGAAAATGTACTTCGTTAATGTTAGAGATACTGAGCTTAAAATGAAATTAATTACCCCAGAAAACAATAGCGACATAAACTCAACTGCAGTGAAAATTATTGTTTATATCTGGTACGAAGAAGTTAGACCAGCAAATGATAGTGACATAACATCAATTAGTGCAACAGTAATTAACGAGGGAATAATTGAAAGCTTGAAGTACAATGGAACACCAGGATACTTCGAATGTGTGTTAACATTAACTTCAGGATCCCACACAATAAAAATACATACAATTGATGCAAGCAGAAGAGAAGCATCATTAATACTAATTGTAACAATCACCATAGAACAAGAAGAACACGAAACTTCAAATCAAACACAAGCACCGCAAGTACCAGTTGGAGTAGATTCAACAATATTAATAATATCGTTAGCGACAGCCGTATCGATAATAGCAATAGTGCTACTTATGCACCGAAGATCTGTTCTAAGAAGGACAAGAACTAGGACAAATGTGAGAAGAATCTAATCACTTTCGTGATTTTTTATGATATGTTTTTTCTCACCTTTCGAATCTTTTGAAATTTTGTTGAATGAAAGGTGATTAGAATGCTTCTGGGTTCATCTTTCATGATCATTGGAAATGAGCCAGCAATCATTATTGTTGTTAGAATGAGTGATGATGAGTTCAAAACAATTGTGAATAGTCCTGCTAGATTCGTTTATAATGCTTTCGTTAAAGTTTTTGCATTAGTTTATGAGCATGATAAGACGTTTTCACCAGGGGTAATCATAGATAGTGAGGAAACTGCTAGAACATTCCTATCATGGCTTGATGCTGTAATAAACAAGCAGAGGTGTAATATCATCTTTGTAAGAGTAAAAGATAATGAAAGTGAATTCGTTTCAATTACATTCAGCCCAGATGTTGAATTCTTGAAACGCGTTAGGGATGATATTAGAGCTTTACTCGGTGAGAAGAAATGAATTACAAGTTAATTGCTCTCATTCTCTTGTTAATAATACCTCACCCAGATTTCAACGCTTGTGATTCCAAGGCTGATTTAGCTGAAGAATATATTACGATGGAAAGCATAGAATACAGGTCTAATCTGGCACTGGCAGTAGCAATGTTAATTCCAGATGACATAATAAGGCAGCATTTTATGATGCATGATTACTTGATAAGGAGATATGCAATAGAACCATCAAAATGGAATGATTATCAAGCTCATTTTCCGCCAAATCTAATTAACAACGCTAAGGAAACTTACGAGCAGTTAGTTAATGTTCTAAGAAGGGAAAATTGGACTGAAGTAGCTATGGTTTATGGTGTTTTGGCACACTGGATAGGCGATTTATCTGATCCATTTAATGTAAATTCAACATTTGACAATGATACTTATTATTCTGCAATAATGTATGAAGCATATCTCAATGTAACATCTGGAGCAATATTTAGCAATCTTTTGCAAATATCCTCAGCATTGGACTTGAAAATTGCAGAAAGTATTGATGCAGAATTGAACAAGCTTCTTGTGTTTGCTAAATCCAGAAGAGAAGAAATAATCAAGGCAATCCGAGAAAATAATACTGCATTACTCGAATACAATGTTAGATTACTGTCTGAGAAGGCTTTGTTGGTACTCTATGGAATTCTAATGAAGGCGTTAACTGATAGTGGAATAAGTACTGTTAATAAGACGATACTAAGATGGTGGCACATTTCATTCGCAGCAATAATTGTGAGTATAATTGTGATCATATTCGCCGAGGTGTGGAAAAAGAGAAGGGTGAGGTTATGAGCAGAATTCTTCTTATTGTCGTAGTACTATTAATATGTCCCCTAATGATTCCCCATGAGGTGTTTAGTGATAATTGTAAATATTTAGAAGAAATTTATCAAACTTCAGAGCAAATTATAAATATCACTAAGATTGCTGAAATCATTGCAACAAGGCAAACAACTGATGGAGGATTTGCACCCCCAGGAATGCCTCCAATGCTTAATTTTACAGCATTATCCCTATTAGCTCTGAATGAAATTGAGAAAATCCAGATCATTGATGTTGATAAGGCACTAGATTTTATTGCTGATTGTCAGAACCCAGATGGCGGCTTTGGTAATTTACGGTATTTTCAAGATTATGATCCAAGTGATTTGGAATTAACATACTTGGCAGTAATAACATGCTCAGAGTTTAATGCATTGCATCTAATAAATGTTTCTGCTACAAGAAATTATGTTATTAATTTGGTTAATAATGAGACTTTAGATACTTTTCATTTAGCATTAGCACTATCCATTCTCAAAATTATTGGAGGATTGGATAAAGTCGATAAGCAATCAATAATAAACTATATTACGCTCAATCCGCCACAAGGTGTGAATTATGCTGGAATTGCATACTTAAATAGCCCAGACGATACTATTCCAACGGTAATCTCAACTTGGGCCGGAGTTCAAGTATTGCTAATATTGAATCACACTGATTACATAAATGTAAATGGTATCCTAAGATTTTTGAAAGACTCAATGAATGAGGATGGAGGATTCAAATTATCCGCATATCTAAATGCTCCAAGCTCAGTAGATGTAACGTTTTATGCGGTAGATTTACTAAGCAATCTTAACTTAATGGAGAAAACCGACTTGTGGAAAACAGCATTATTCACGATTACGATCGCAAACAGTTTCGATGAGATAAATACTGGTGCAGAATTCACAGCACTAACTTTCTCATGTTTCACTCTTTCATTGCTCAAGAATTTAATAATTCCGTATGAAGTAAGCATAAGTGATACTTCTGTGGAATACGGTGAAATTATAAATGTTAGTGTGAGGCTAATTAGTGCATTTGGCGAGAAAGTAACAGGAGCTCATGTTTATGTTACTGCAAATGCGAAAATATTTGAGGGTTATGAAAAGAAATCTGGCGAGTATGAGGTAATAATATCAACCAAAGGGTTTAAGAACGGAACATATAATGCCGTACTCTACTGTGAAAAAGAGGATTACATTAAGGCAAAATATAGTTTCACGTTTGATGTACTATGGTACTTGAAGATAAAAGGAATTTCTTATCCAGCAGAAGTTCATGTTGGAGAAAAATTTGAGCTAATCATTGAGATTTTGGATATTAATGGAAACCCAGCAAATGCGAGTGTTACAGTAATACTACAAGATCAAGAGAGAAAAGCAGATAAGATTGGAGGAGGAATTTATAGAGCAGTTTTAACTCCAAGATTTCCATCGGAAAATGAGACAATAACAATAATAGCAGAGGCAAAGGGCTATATGCGATTAACGAAGAAAGTATTCATTAAAATACTACCAGAGGAATTCAAACCCATTGAAACAGCCTTACAGCAAGCAATTCTATTCATTTTGATTTTCGCTGGAATTTGCACTATGATTAAAATCGGAAGAAAGGAATTCGTGTTATCGTTAATCACATTTGTAGTATTAGCTTTTTCCTTGATGTACTTGGTTAATGTGAAACTGAATTATGCATTACTCATTGCTTCAATTTCTTCTATGCTAATAGCATTAGGTCTTGTTAAAAAGAGGGATGTAATTCTTAGAGGAATTGGAATGATAATCCTATTAATTATGATTGTGCTTTTGGCAGAGAATGCCGGCTTTGCGACATACATTATGGCATCATTAATGTTTGTGACTGGAGCAATAGCATATATTGTATCCCCAGGAGAGAGAAATGTCGTATTCAAAGAATTGATGAGGAATACTATTGGATGGATCATCACCTTATTCGCACTTAGTTTCGCAATGAGTGTTATTAGGACTCCATTTTCTCTTGCTGGACCACTATCACCACCTAGTGGAATTTCAATAAGCGTATACGGATACATTGCTCTGCTTTGGTACTGCGTCTTTATCTTCGTTCCGATAGTAACTGCAAGCAAATTTGCTTATTTGATTGCAGTTGGACTTAAGGTAAACATTGCTCGAATGTATAGATTAATAACGGGTGGTGAAGAATGAGATACCTCGTTATTTTCTTAATAACATTCTTAATTCTAATACCGAAAAATACAAACAACGTTAGCACGAGTGCAAACAATTCCAATACGAAAAACGAAATTCGTAGGATTCCTATATCACATACAAAGGTTCTAAAAAGTGTAATCATAAGAGAAGATGCTAGAATAAAGTTGAGGATTAAGAGTATGAGATCAATAACAATTAAGGATGTTTGGATAGAGCCCATATATCCTGAGTATGATGATAATGTTACAGTTTATGCTATTGTTGAGAATGCTGAAGAAGTTTGCTTGAACTGGACTACGGGAAATCGATTTAACTATGTTAAGATGAATTTAGTTGCACCACTCGAAAACAAGTATTCGGCAGTAATTCCAGCACACTCCTATGATACGATAGTTTACTTTAGGATTGAGGCATTTAATTACACTTCAAATGAATCAGTAAAAACAAATTGGTTCAATTTTGTATTTGATGATTTTACACCACCAAACATAACAAAAATCGTATTTCCAAACACTACACTGACATTAAATGAGATACTAATAACTTTAAACGCAAGTGAAGATGAGAATGCTAGTGGTCTTTACTTAGCTTATGTTATCATTCAATACTCAGAAGACAATAAAACATGGTCTAATGAATATGCTTACGACATGAATTACAATTCAACTGGGAAGTATTTTTACCTTAAGTTATCATTCACAAATCATGGTTATTATAGGTTTTATTTCATTGTGGAGGATTATGCAGGAAATCAAGCAAGAAGCCCAAAAGATTCAAACAAATACTACTATATTAGAGTTTTACCGAGAATTGCAAGGATTAGAATTCTAGTTAATAACACGGAGGCTGATGAGATTCAAATTAGATATACTGATGCAATTAGGATTTTCGCTCAAGCATTGGATTTAAACGGAACATATGTTATAAATGGCGAGATTGAGATCAAAATCAATAATGATGTTCTTGGATATGTTTATACAAATGAAACTGGTTTTGCTGAATTCTACCTACTTGCTGATAAGAATGTTGGCAAATATAATTTGACATTGACTTTGCATCATTCTGCTTACAAGGTTGCAAAATTAATAGTCAATCTGAAAATAATTAGGGAGCGAGCGAAGATTATTGTAAGTGATGTGAATTCGCAGACATATAATGTTTCACTAAAGATTACTGTTAAAACGGATGATGACGAGAGAATTCCGTATGGAAATTTGAGAGTAGCATCAGGCAGTAGAATCATCTATGACGAGCATCTAACATTTCTGGAAGATGTTAAAATAACTATGAATGTTTTTGATTTAAAGACTTTTGAAAATGAAACACGCTGGATCGCACTACTAACGATAGAATTTTATGGAAATCCGAATTATGAGAATGCGTCAAAGAATATTACGATAGAAATACGAGCATCAAGAATATTAGCTACTTATGATAACAAGATTAAGCAAGGAGAAAGACTGTGTATTTTAATTAATGCGTCAGATCCAGATTATGTAAGACGTATAATAGTGAAGATTGATAATAAGGAAGTGGAAAACAAGACTGTTGCTAAGAAAAACATTATTCTAAATATAACTCATTGCTTGAGTATCAATGAAACCGTTGGGGAGCATAATATTATGATAATTGTTAGAGACATGCTAGGCAATGAAGTTTCAAGAGTATTCAAATTTATCGTGATTCAAGCCAAAATAATGATGAAAGTCAATATTACCAAACTAAGCAATGGTGTTTACATCAATGGAATGGCAAAATACGATGTTAATTACAATGCTTCATTAATAAAGATTATTATCGAAATTAGGATCGAAAACAATAGAAAATTCATTGAACCTAATGCAACTTACAACAATACATTGCTCCTTTTCAATGCAACGATTAAATTCTATGGAAGTGCATTAATCAGAATAATAGCGTATGATGAATATGATCACAGAAACGAATTCGAAACAATAATAAGTATTCCATACAGAGAATCAGAGAGCTCACAAATGACATTAATGCTAATCATAACAACAATAATCTTGCTCATAGTTGGATTAGGAGTTAAATTAAAATTTAAAGCTCGAAAGAAAGCACTATAGTTTACTTCTTAGCGTATTTTGCACAAATGTTTTTGTATAAGCATTTTTCACACTCATTCTCGAACAAGGGTATTACTTCTTTTTTAACCCAGTTTTCCAGAATATTGCGAACGAGATCTTTCTTATCAATCCTTAGATTAAGAGAATTTAGGATTTCATTATCGCTCGGAGCATTAACTTCGGTCATACTGATGTTTTCACCAGAGAAATTAAAAACCAGGAATCTTACCTCGTGAATATTGAAAATTTTCTTAATCAAGTAAATTCTAAGGAGGAAGAACTCATCAACATCAGGAGAATTAACCAAAAACCAAGATTTACCCCGGGGATCATAAATATCAATGATTGCAGAAACATTAAGCTCGGTACTTAGAACATTAATCTTCTTGGAAATAATGTAATTACCAAGCAATCCCATAGAGCCAGCAACAATTGTTAATGGAATTCTAACAAAGAAATATAATGCCGAGGAAATGTCAAAAAGAACCACGGTTCTCATAAGATCCCTTTTTAATGGACATTGGGCAAGAAAGTAAATAAAAACTTCATTAGAATGGCTTGCAAGTCTAGATAAGAATTCCTCATATAGTTTAATTAATGCTGTAACTGGATTATCAGCGGTAAAGGAAATAAGTGATCCGGCAATGTATGGAAATACTGGTTGTAATGGAAGTTGTTCGAATATTCTAACCAGCATTGTGGATACTCCTCTAAATTTGAAAGATTTTGCGTATTTTGATGCCAGACTCTTTATGTGTTCTGGAGCATACAGAACCCATCTCTTTGTATCCACAAATTGCACCATTGAACTCAAATTTAATAATGAAATAAAGTCTCTCGAGTTTTATATGCACATAAATGATGAAAATATAGACATAAATAATGAAAAATGTATACAAAATGTACACAATTTTCAATAACAAGAGCTAAGAGTTTTTCACTAAGAGCTCCCTAAAACTTCTCACAAACTTTTTGTACTTGTGAGATCTAAGACCATAGATTCTCCCAGCGAAGTGAGTCACGATTGAAATGAGATCATCAACAATTTCTTCTATCGGACTCAATTCTTCCTTAAAAACAACATGAATCCTGCAATCAAACGCTGAGAAGAAGAATTTGAGAACATCAAAGCCGAATCGAACGAGCCTATCCTTAAACGCAATGAAAACATCAGAAACCTCACCGCGAACAACCATCCTCAGTAGCCTCTGAAAACCCCTCCTATTCCACTTGAGCCCAGAACCAATGTCTCTTATAACAATATAAACCTCGATT
>JAHKLH010000269.1 GCA_029856635.1 Candidatus Njordarchaeota archaeon | reverse complement strand
ATCTTTTTTCGCAAATGATTAATTTATGATTAATTCCATATTAGCTCATTTTTCTTTCTAATTCTTGCTTAAGTTCACTAAGTTTCTGTGTTTCTTGATATATTACCAAGAGTATTTTCCTTATATCCGTTGATGCTGTTATAATTGATTTTATGGCTCTTATTGTTTCCATTCTAAGATACTCTGGTTTGCAAATTCCCACTACTGTTGTACCATTAAACTTGTGAGTAAGTATTGTCATTACTATATCATCAGGACTTCCATTTCCAAGAATAATTACTTTAGTTATGCGCTGTTTAATAGGCGTTTTCATTCGTAGTCGTCTAATCCATTTCGTCACATTAATATAGGTTCGACTTCGTGGATCTCCAAGAGGAAAACTAATCATAGTAATAGCCCCTGTGAAACTCGTACATCTACTCCTGATTTTTCTAGTTCCTCCACCTCTTCGAGCGTTAAGTATTTACATTTAAGTTCTCCATCAATAATTGAAGTTAATATTATCCGCGGATTTAATTCCAACATTATTCCTGCTATAAGTTTCGCCGCTTCGATACTGTGTGTTGAGACAATAAGATTTACATTTTCCTTTTCTACGAGATCAGCTAACCATCTCGTTAGGAAAGATAGTAATACTGGATTCATGTGAGACTCAACATCATCAATTAATAAAAATTTTGGACGAGTAATCGTGTAAAGAAGCATTAGAGTTATAATTTGCTTTATTCCATCTCCAACATCACCCAATCTAATTCTCCTGCCATCTTTCATGTACAAATACAACGCAGATTTTCCATCCCCAAAGGGTTCCATTAGTAAATCCACGTAGTCATCGTAAACAAGTTCGCTTACTTTCTCAGCGATTCTTCTTGTTGTTTCTGGCCCAACTATTTCAACCCATCTACTCGCGAAATAATTCCATGCATACTCAAGGAGATTAGGATGAAAGTATAATGCCTCGCCAGTAACGGATGAGATATAGGATTCTATTGGTGAAATATTTTCTAATTTCTTCATTTTTTGACAAAATTCTGTTGCTGGATTGGAATCTAAAGTGTTTGCATATTTTCGTAATGATTTAATAAAGAATTCGTTATCTTTTTCGCACATAGCTAAATCTATGTAAAACTTGTTTGAAATGAGTAATAGTGATAAATTCGCGCTCCTCGTATGAAGCAATATTTTACATTCTCTACTGCGATAATTGTGTATTAGAAATACGTACCCCTCTGATTCGTATGTCTTGTGAAGTTCATGGATAAGTTCTATTGCTTTTAAGGATCTAATCTGAAACTTCATACGGTTCTTCTTTTCAAGTTTTGCATATGGAACTACTCTTGCAGGATTAGGTAAAAGAAATAATGCTTCTAATATGGTTGATTTTCCAGAATTATTTGGACCTAATAGTATATTAACTTGAGAAAATTCGATTTTACCTTCTTTTATTCCACGAAAATTTTTCATATAAAGCTCTGTTTTCATGTTTCTCCTCTTACTAATGAAGATATTCTTCTTTAAGTCAAAAAGAAGAAGCATTCTCCTTTTTCAAAATTTTTGATTATAAACCATTTAAGTGGAATTTCGCTTCTTATGACTTTCCTTTGGAAGCTTCTTAGTTAGACGTTAGCTATTAATTTTGGTGTATTCAATGGATGAGATGACTATCAAGAAGTTGCTTGAGGATGAGGAACGCGATGAGTGCGAATTGATTAAGAAGTATATTGTTTCTGATCCAGAAATACTTTTGGGGGGTTCCTGTGATTAAGGGAACGAGAATCTCTGTGCCATTAATACTTGAAATGCTTGCATCTGGGATGAAAATAGATGAAATTGCAAGTGTTCTTAATATACCGAAGGAATCTATAATTGCTGCTATAATTTATGCTAAACGTCTTGTGGAGGGAATGAATGTTGAAGTTTCTAGTGGATGAAAACATACCAGAAGAATTCGTTAATGAGCTTAAAAAACTTGGATTTGATGTAATCTCAATAAGAGAGATAAAACGAGGAATGAAAAAAATCATGAAATTGCAGAATTGTCCAAACTAGATAATAGAATTATTGTGACGCTTGACAAGCGGTTCCTTTGGTCGTGTCTTAGTACAGGCGTAAAACCTGTTGGAATTATTCTTTTAAGACCAATTAAAAGATTTGATGTAAGGACACTATTGCTGTTACATTCTTATTTCTTTTCTTCCTTTGCTAAGAATTTTTGCGTGGAACCATCGAAGTGCATTATCAAGTAGATTCACTGCTGTGAGGAATGAATATTCATGTTTTCTCTTAAGGAGTTTTTTGTTTTCTTTAATCTTCTTCCAATTGTGAGTGTCTGGAATATTCTTCTCGAAGTTAATGTCGTATATTATAATACCGTTTTCCCTGCGCATTATCTTTACTAGCTTCTCCAGTACTCTTTGTTTGTAAATAGAAATGTAGATGAAGTCTATTAGATTCCTTATTCTTCGATAATTTCTTTCAAACCTGTCTATAGCTTTTTTCTTAGCGATTTTTCCAATGGTTCTAATGTGCCTAAACAAAGCGTAAAATTTTGATAATTTCCGCAAATTTCTTAAATCCATGACAAGGATTCCATAGATTCTCCTCCCTTGCAAAATAGAGAACTCAAGCACGATTAGCTTAGACTCCATGCTCAATCATAAGGAAACCATATCTTGTGAAGAAATAAATAAGATT
>JAHKLH010000268.1 GCA_029856635.1 Candidatus Njordarchaeota archaeon | reverse complement strand
TATGTCATGAGTCCTGACAAACATCCGATCATTGGCCCTATCGACGAAATTAATGGTCTTTATATCGCTGCTGGTTATTCAGGTCACGGATTTATGATGTCACCATGTGTAGGAGAAGCTATTTCTCAATGGATTTGCAAAGGAAAACCAAGTTATCCACAAGCAGAGCGATTAACGTATCAGAGAATCAAAGAAGGACGATTTATTAAAGAACTGGCTGTCTTTGGTTAATGAATTTTTAATGCTCGATGTTTTACTAATAAATAACGACTATTAGCAACAGAAAGAGTATCTTGAAAGAATATCAACATTATATCTTATCAATTATCTTTAATTTTGAACACAGAATACTTGGGGTGCTCTTAAACGCTAAGTGATACAAATTTATGTTTCGAAAGCAACTATTCTGAAGCTATTTTGAGTATAGTTAAGAAGTTGAGGAGTAAATGATTTTAATTACAATGAAAACAAGTATCAATTGAAAAATCCACAAATTCGGAATCATAAATTCACCTGGATGTGGATCGACGGAGTTTGGCCATAAATCGCAATCATCATCAAAAGTTGATGACAATGGATTTGATCCAGATAAAGCTTCATACCAATCAGAGAGACCATCCTTATCAGTATCGATGGCGAAGGGGTTTGTTCCAATAGCAATTTCTGACAAATCAGAAAGCCCATCTCCATCATAATCAAAATGACTATTACTCATAACAACACCATCAATAGCAACCTTATCTGAATAAAACCACCAAAAAGCTCTGAATCCAGCTGAAGGTATGTCATAAATATCAACATGGTTCCAAGTGGCAACAACAATTTCGACAGAATGATCACCATCAACATCAGCTGCAGCAACAAGAGTATGCCAAGTTTTCTTGACATGGAACAGCAAGATTTTATAACCAGTTCTTCCATCAAATGCTACAATCCAAGAAGTATTCCACACGATTACATCAAGATAATTGTCTCCGTTCAAATCAGCGGTAACAATACCTGATTGAGACCACATGCCACCCAAATCAGCAATCCAGAGCACTGATCCATCTTCTATATTCAACGCAAATAACAAATTCTTTCTTGTTTGATCTTCAAGTGTTCCCGCAAATATCATCTCTAGTTTTCCATCATTATCAATATCAGTTGCCACAAAGGCGATTGGTGAAATGTATAAGTTTGATTTGTATTCAAAAATCCATAACGTTTTTCCAGTTTTTCCATCAGAGCATGCAACATAATTATGAAAATTAATTGAAATAAAATCTAGAAATTCATCATTATTAACATCACATAAGATGAAAGAATTTACATAAATTGGTGACTTAAATCTAACAAGAATTTCTCCATCACTATTCATCGCAACGACTTCCCCACAATCAACTATAAGTTCATCAATTCCATCGTTATTAACATCAACGACGCATCTCAAAAGTAGTCCTTGGAAATAAGTCCAGCGAGATTCTGATTTTCTCTTTGGTAAAAGTATCCTGTATAATGAACCATCATTGTTTAGAATTAAGATGGCACGATATTCAATGTACTTAGATGTTTCATTAATAACCCATGCTCTAATCACAATTTCCTTTTGTTTATCTCCATTCACATCACCTGTAAGCACAATTTCTGGGCAACCAATGCACAAAGTTTCATTCAATGGTATCCAAGAAGCATTAAAAATCCACAAAATATTACCAAGAGCATCATAAGTCACAACGAGATCATTGTCTAGTATTGTGATTATTTCAGGGCCACCATCATTGTTTATATCATCAATCCAAAAAAATTTTGGAAACCCATACTCAGTGCAAACCTGTGGATGTATTTTTAATAAAGTTGTTCCGTCTCCGCTTATTCCTATAATTAGCGAATTCATTACAATAATGTCTGGTACACAATCTCCATTAAGATCCTCTATTCTTATATCATCAAAGCACCCATATTCACTTCCTATTTGCATAGTTAGCATTAATCTAGCTTCTACTACATTGCTTTTAGAATATTTTGCGATTAAACTAAAATCGATTATAATTGCTACAAGTAAAGCAGTGGTCACGAACAAAATCCTCTTTTTAAACAATTACATCACTAAATAGTGCCAATATAATAATACAACCTTGTCTAATCTAATATGATTGGTGGCGGAGAAGGTAGTGACTCCATGTATGGTACATTGATGGTCATGACCACTCTATTTAAGTAAACTAATGAGAATCATCAGCAAGCCAAATGGCAATTTTTTAAGTTCTTGGTTTTGAGTGCGGAGATTAATCAAACTTATAATTTGAGGAATTGTTGAAGGAAAACTATTCGCGAGCTTGTAGTGTTTGGTTAGAAGTCAATTTTCTTCGTATAATTATAACTCGTCTTTGTTAGAAGGAATATTTTAACGAATATTGGTGTTTTTTCATGGTATCTGAAGAAATCAAAGAAATTGCAAGAAAGTTAATCGTTTTTTCACGACGAATTTATGAAAGAAACTTAACATACGGTTGTGGCGGAAATCTGTCCATGCGTATTAAGGATAAAATCCTCATAACACCAAGTAAAGGACTATCTAGAACAATGCTCGACTTTGATGAAAATGAAGTTATTATTCTAGATGAATCAGGAAATGTGATTCATCCGTGCGGGGCCATCAAGCCATCAATTGAGACGCGAATGCATTTGTTAATATACAAAAATAGGAAAGATGTAAATGCGAT
>JAHKLH010000267.1 GCA_029856635.1 Candidatus Njordarchaeota archaeon | reverse complement strand
GTGTCATATACTGTTGTGTTTTCTTCTCCTATTCTTATCGTCGTGTGATTAACCCATCTCTTGTTCGTTTCATCGTAGTAAACGTAGACGTCGTAAGCGTTTATTGATGCGTTCCAGACAAGGCACAGTAGTCTGATTTCTGGAGTGTAATTAGTTATTACTGTTTTTGCTTCTGGTGTTTCCTTGTAACGAGGAGTCCAATTGCCTCCCCAAACAGAGAGCAAGTCTATTTCAATTTTACTAATCTTCTCATCATCATATAAATCCGCTGTGAAATTAATCCAGTAATTCTGCCTATTAATGGCAAAATGCTCAAGATTAATGCTTGGTATTTTTAATATGAAATCACTTTTAAGCTCACTTCCACTATTAATATTCATGCAAAAAATTCCTTTTCCAAGAAAGAACATCAAAAGAAATAAGAAAAGCAGCAAAAGAATACTACGCATTTTAAGCATCGTACTTATCAAAATAAAAATCAAATAAAATCAAAAATGAAAATTACTTCTTTTCAGAAGCCTTCCTCACAGCAAGGAAAATAACACCAGCAAGAAAGAAGAGAAAAACACCAAGACTCCTCAAATCCTCCCACCAATAAACAATACGAATAACAATACGCTTCTCAACACAATCAGCCCTAACAAGAAGAAAAACATCCTTATAACCCTCCCAATCACGTATTCGAATCACAAAAGAATGAGCAGAAGAATTACCAAAAACAACCCAACCAAAATCACCAAACCAAGCAACATTCAGAAAAGACCAAGCACCAGCCAAACGAAGAGCAAGAAAATCACCAACAAGAAACTTCCTATCATCAGCCTCAACGTAAACAGAAGGGGCAAAAAACGTAGGCATCAAAGTCTCGTGAACCTCGATGCTCAAAGGTCTCATCTCACGAACATCCAGCCTAGACTCACCACAATCGCCCGCTAAGAACACGCTAGCATTCTGATTACCATAATAATCCTTAACCCAAACTCCCAAGTACTCTGTTGTTGGATATGTTTTTCCATCCCATTCTATTCTTATGTGACTGATGTTTTCAACATATATTCTTACCTTCCCCTCGATTGAAATATTATTCCATACTCCAACATAATAGTGTATTGTTGTGTTGTTTCCTATTCCTATTGTTGTATGATTCATCCATCTTGTGCCATCATGATAGACATAAACATCATAAGCATTCTCCTCAGGATTCCATTTCATGCACAATAATCTGATTTCTTTGCTGTATCCAGTTATGTTTGTTTTTGCTTCTGGCGTTTCCTTATAGCAAGGAACCCAAACACCACCCTCACTAAGCAAATCTATTTCTACTTCACTTATTCCAGCGTTTCTCTCATACAATCTAGCGAGAGAACTCGCCTTGTAATTATCGTAAAGATTCAGGGAAAAGCTTAATGAGAATGTGGTTGAATTAACGCGAAAACTATTCAGAAACATGCTTGGTAAGAGAGGCAGCGTTGTGTTTAATGTTCCATCAGCATCCATCTTGCTTATGTCGGCAAAGAATATAAAAATGAATGCTGCTATTATTGACATTACTATTAATTTCGTTACAACACCCCTGCTGACCCACGGCAACATTAAAACCCCATGAAGTATTACGATTACAAAATGTTGAAATTAAAAGTTCAATTTTGGTTACATGACATGAATCAATAATCATGTATTAGAATTTGGTGGTATTTCAAGAATATAGAGTTCAGAACCCCTATGAGCAATTTTCCCCACGACTTTTGTCCCCTCATAATGATCAGCCATCACAAGTCTAAAAGGAACACTAATCTGCTTGCTTATAAACTCGATCAACAACCCAATGATTTTCCTCGAAACCCTTCTAGCATAGTTAGAATTCATCAACACTCTTTTAACCCACCAACCATATATCATAAGCAAAAGAACTAAGGAAATAAGAGAGAATAGACACAAATATGGCAATGGAGAACAAAATCGCGTAAGCACCATCCAGTATTTTGCAATAGGCTCTCCAGGATTTCTCACCAACAAGATTATTGATTTTAAAATTAATACAATTAATGCTTCAACAAATGCTGACAAGAAAATGCCAATATTTGATGCAACAATCGAAATAGAGCCCTTAAAGAATAGATTTGGACATGCCAACTCCCTTTCCTCTAATCTCTTCCAATATCTTGAAGCTCTCTCTCCAATTTCATCCCAGCCAGTAATGACTGAGAAACTCTCATAATCAGGTACATGAGCAAAGAGTAGAGCATCACATAATTTTCCATGATATTCATAACCAGTGACAATTTCATCAAGCAATTTCATGGTAAACATTACACGCCTAAAGTACCCTCGCATGTAAACTATCCTCCTCCTTCGAAGCTTCATCTTCTTCGCTAGCAACTTATCGGATGTTATGTATTCATCATTTTCTCCAGAATACATTCTAATTGGCTTCATTTTCTCAGCTCTCTCAATAACCTTGGGGAGCATTTTTAGAACAATGTAAAGAAAGACGAATGCTGATACAAAAAGTAGTAGTGTGCCCTCAGGGCTTTCAAGGAATTCATTAGCCTTTATATATGCATAATAGTGAACGAATCCTTCAAAGCACTTTGTTCCCTCGCTCTTGTAAGAATCCTCAAAGAAAAGAGGCACTATGTAAAAGAAAATAAAGATTATGTAAATCCCCCAAATAAGCCAAGGACAAGCTTCAAGAAAAGCCATTTTTCTTTCCTT
>JAHKLH010000266.1 GCA_029856635.1 Candidatus Njordarchaeota archaeon | reverse complement strand
ATAAACGCTCAACTCGTGAAGAGCGCTTGCACACTGACAGTCAACACCAAATGCTACCGCGTTGTCATGGTTACCCATCACCCATACATCAACATAATCGCGGAGGAGGTCTATGACTTCTACTGGGTGCGGACCATAATCAACAGCATCTCCTAAGAATATAACATAATCTATAGCTCTTGCGGTCTCAAAAATTTTTTCAAGTGGATATTTATTAGCATGAACGTCGGAAATTATCAGTATTCTCATGTATTCACCATTAATACCTAATTATAGAGTTGCAATGAAATAAACCAATTAATAATTTATAAAATTGTATACTGAATTTTTCCATAATATTCTGCAGGATATAATGAGAATTTTGATGTTCTAAACCGATTTTAATCGCTGTGAGGTTCTTCATGAGGCTCTACATGAATTATTATGCTGTGAAATCTCAGATTAACAAACCTTTTACGTAGTAACTCTTCTACTTCATGAGCTAATTGATGAGCTCTTCTTATACTTATCTGAGGATCTACGAGTAAATGGCATTCTAAATACACTCCAAATCCATCACTACGTGTTCTTATTGCGTGACAATCGAGGACCCGAGGATAGAAATTCTCTAGTACGATTCTCTTAATGATCTCTGGATCTATTACTACACTATCGGTCAAGACGAAAAGAGTTTCCTTCAGAACCCTAAATCCACCGTATCCAATTAATATGCAAATCAATATAGCAGCGATGGAATCCACCATGTATATGCCTTTCTCATAAATGATAAGCATTCCTATTACCAAAAGCGTTGTTAATGGATCTGTTATATAATGCCATGCAGAAGCCTCTAAGATTTTTATATTGGTCTTCTTGTAAATTATATACTCAGTAAACGCTATTCCTAGATAAACGAAGAATAATATGAGTGTAATGATATATACCTGGGTTGAAATTTTTACTTCGTATCCTCCAAATAGATATGATTTTACGCTCTCAAATCCTATTTCTAATGCAGTAAATATCAGTAAAATACTAATGAAAACCCTTGCAAAAGCCTCATATTTTCCATGACCATAGGGATGATCAGCATCAGGTGGTTTCATTGCCTTCCTGGTAGCATAGTAAGCCACCGAATCATTAATCAAATCTATCAGGGAATCTGTTAGATATGCCAGGATGGCTAATGAACTGGTAATGATGAATAGGAATCCCTTAATCATTATTAGTATAGCGTTCATGGTCAATGTGCACGCTATAATTATTTGGGCTTTTGACATTTGCTCTGTTATACTTAACATTGATTACAAACCTTTTCACTAGCATTCTCTCAGATATAGTAAGACTACATAGGAGAATATAACATTTTTCATATAATAACTGCCTCGATAAATATTAGGAATTTGGTGCTCTAATATTGTTTTAGAATGCTTAGAGTAAATTGAATTGATGTTTACTAATGAGTTTTTTATCCGAATAACACATAACACTAAATCATGATTCTAAATATTTTTGAATTTCGTAGATTTCCTCTTTTGTAAGAGTGTTGACATAACTGGGGCCTATTATTGGTACAAACTTCTTAAGATGTTTATCAAACGTGAGTATGTAATCAAGGTCAAATGTTTTTGTAATCACTACTGATAGAGCATCAGTAAAACTAAATCCTTTTAGATTATAGTTTTGCCTATATAAGGTCAACGCTGCATCTATATGTTCTTTTTCCGCAATAATGACTTCAACATTTTTCGAAAAGATAAATGCTTTTAGAAATTCCATTGAAATCTCGTGGGATATTCTATATTTCAAAATATTGATCGTCTCATCTAAGATATGATCAGTTATGTATGGTCTACCCCATTTTCCCTGCAAAGCATGAATAATTAGCGCGATTGCGTTCGAATGTTGTTTATCTTTCTTACTGTAAAAGCCAAAGAAAACTCCTGTATCTATTAACACACCCATTTAATCACCATAGAGATATTGATCAATCTTACTTGCATCGGTTTCCCCGATATCCCTTGCTTTTTTTAGGGACTTTAGTACAATATTTAGATCTCCTTTAAATGAGTCAGCTTCTCTTGAAGCAATCTCTATGGCTTTTTCAAGAGCTTTGGTGAGACTTTTTTCATTTATCTTTTTGGCAAAGATTTCGAGTTTCCTTTTTACTCTCAGCGGTATTCTAATTGTAGTATATTCACTCAAACGTGACACCAAAGTCGATTCATTTTATTAAAATATAGTAATGTAGTAATTACTATTTAAATGCCTTTTTAACGCGAACTGAAAATTTCTCATGACGTTTCTCTTACGTGCTCAAATGTTAAATTTAATCTTCTATTAAACATGTTTATGATCCCTAAATGCGTAATACCTTGTCGCGTATTTAAGGCTTTTGGAGGCACCAGAGCCAGTATTAAGAATCGTAATACATCTAAATAAGGAAGCGCGATAGCCGTTAAAGCTAGGAAAACAGAACGGATAACAGAGTTTGCTAGAGAGCTAAAAGAATACATGGGGATCGAGAGTTTTCCAGAGAGAAACTCGCTGCAGAGACTTTGGCGAAGACTAGACAAGCCCTTATACGAAGTCTTTCAAGAATCAAGCTTAATAGTGTTAAGGTTGACTGGCAAGAAAGCAAGTTTTGGCAACGTAGTTGCATTAGACGTTCAAAGCATTCTCTCAAAATCAGAGATAAGTGGCGTAGGTTTTGTGAAAGGGCGGATTGTGAGAGGATT
>JAHKLH010000265.1 GCA_029856635.1 Candidatus Njordarchaeota archaeon | reverse complement strand
GATCTATAGTAGTGTCACCTAAAGTCATCAAATTATTAATTGAAGCAGCTAAAAAGGCAAAGGTTCCTTATCAGTTTAAGGAAATGCCTGTTGGTGGAACAGATGTCGGAATAATTTATATTTCAAAGAAAGGAGCACTTGCGGGAGTAGTTTCATGCCCAGGTCGGTATATTCATTCTCCTGCAGCTATAATTGATTTGAGAGATTTAGATTCCATGATTAAGATGATTACAGAGTTTGTTAAAATAGCTTCAAGAACCTTTAAATAATTAAGATTTTAAATTGTCTTTTCATTTTCTAGGATTAGAATCTTTTTTGGGGCCGTAGTCGAGCCAGGGAAGATGCCGGCTTCACGCTTTTCACGCGAGCTAAGGGAGCCGGTGATCGCGGGTTCAAATCCCGCCGGCCCCACCAGTGTTTAATGATAATATTGCACGAATTCATTCAAACTTTTGATGCAGAAATTATATATCTTTATTTGCTAAAAATTTTAGTAATGATATGTAATATATGATGAGTGAGAAATTAATCAGGAGAAACATGGTGGATAATAATGGGTGATCCGAAGAAGCCAAGGAAGAAGTATAAGACGCCCAAACATCCATGGCAGAAAGCTAGGTTACTTGAGGAGCAAGAATACATGTTCGAATATGGTCTTCGTAATAAAAAAGAACTATGGAAAGCAAAGACACTATTATCCTATTTCAGAAAACGCGCTAGAGATTTATTGGCAGCACCAGAAGAAGTAAAAGAACAATTAGGAAAACCACTACTAAGAAAACTTTATAAGCTTGGATTACTTGGTGAAAATGCTACAATTGATGATATTCTTAACTTAACCGTGCGAGATATCCTTGAGAGGCGTCTTCAAACTGTTGTTTATAAAATGGGATTAGCAAAAACTATTTGGCAAGCTCGACAAATGATTGTGCACAGACATATATTAGTCAATGGTCGAATCTGTCAGTCACCGGGTTATCTCGTTAAGAGAGATGATAAGATTGAGCTTAATCCCCGTTCACCATACGTAAAAATGCTTAAAGAAGTTGAAAAGACGCTTGAAGAGACAAAGCCTGAAAAGATTAAAGAAAAAATTGAGGTTACCCAATCAGAAAGCAGTGAATAACTTTAACTTCGCGAAAATATCTGGCTTTCGCGAAAGATTAATTATTGTTAATGTTTATGTTAAACTCACGCTCTTGACGACCCTTTTGCACTTTTGAGTTTTTCTGATTTCATTGTTTGTTTAATCATCAAATTTAAAGCGGGTTTATTGATTTCTTAGGTTGCACGCGGAAATTCAGGTTACCCATCATTCAAATTTAAACCAGCAAAACAAGAAATTCCTCAAATAAAAATGTGCAAAAAAAGTCGTCATAAGCGTAAAAATCAACTTTCTAAGTAAAGTTTATATGAATTTGTAAATATATAACATTTAAAAATTAATTACTGTTCTTATATGTGAACGTTAGGGGGTATTTATATGTTTTTGTACCTTTCTCCGCACCAGATCAGAAGATATTTGAGAAACATTGACCAGCTTTCAAATGACTTGCGAATACTAAGGACAAACTATAATCTCCGTTGCAGAATGTATGAATACGGTCGAGAAATAGTATCTGCGATTGCTCAAGCACTTGTTAGGATTTTAATGAGCGACGAACATGAATTTATAAATGTTGCTGAGAAGATTATTAACTTATTAAATGAGAGCGCTATAAAAATCGTAGGTAAGATTGAAGAATAGCTATTTTTTGTTCTCTTAGTTAAAAAACAATAACATCACATGTATAACTTTTAACTCATCAAATTAGAACTATTTTACATTTACCTACGAAAAAATTATTAGCAACCGTAGTATCCGCCTATATACAAAACATTATCAAATATTTCTTTATTTACCCGCTAATGCTGAATACGCAGTGTGTTACAAAGTGTATAAGACAAGGCATGATCAAAAAGTTTCAACTCCAGACACAAACTCATGCAAATTAGCCACAGAGCACGAATATTAGCATACGCGTTGGTCAGGGTGGTGAGAGCTTGATGCCTTCGTGAAAAAGTTCAAGAGGTAATACAAGGAAGAAATACAAAACATTGATTCCCAGAAAAGAAACTTGCAACACCATACTAATAAAAACTGAAACCATATCAGCATCACGTAGATTAAAGGCAGTCTTTATTAAGTTCTAATGAACTAAAAAGCCAAGTCTCATGAGAAACGTACAACGAATTCTCTGACTAAAAATCGACGAGGAGAAAACCGATTTGGCGATCTTAGAGCCCGGGCGGGGACTTGAACCCCGGTCACGGGATCTGCAATCCCGCGCCTAAAACCCCTCGGCCACCCGGGCATTCTTTATGGGTTCCATACCTATTATTATGTTAATTCTTTTTTAATGATTACGCTCATTAGGGATGATTATCATCATATTAACGTTTGGGAAAAATAGACTTTTAATAGATGCGTAATCAAAATATTTTAATTTAAAGATTTGTTTGTCGCTCATGTTGATACTTTTGCATCTTCCTTACAAGTCTTAGTTTTTATTGCTTCGTTACTAATTTGATTATAAGTTTTAATGATTTTTGGAATTATACTACTAATTTAATAACAAAACAAATAAAAATCATTAAATAATTATAAGTGCAAAAGTGCCTAGATAAGTGTTTAATGAAAAATAAGCATGTAATTATGAAGAAAGCAGGACTGATAGATAGAATGATTT
>JAHKLH010000264.1 GCA_029856635.1 Candidatus Njordarchaeota archaeon | reverse complement strand
GTTCAATACACTGAACAATTTTCGCAGAAATCATTAAGTATGAATTATAAGACTCTTATTCCTGTAAATCTCAGGCAATAGCTATTCTTACGCTAGAATTCTTTGCTCTGCGGATTATCAGTTAATACAATTATTATAATTTTTACATATTCTATAGAATCTATAACATGTGGTGTAAAAAATGAGTACAATTTACGTAAGCCCGGAAACAAAACGTGAGTTGATAAGGATTTCGGGGGAATTACAAAAGAAATATGGTACTAGGGTTAGTCTTGATGAAGTAATAAGGTTTTTAATCAAATGCTATCGAGACCGTCAGAGAAAAAAGCACATATTTGAGCTTTTTACTAAACCGATACCTGGAGTCTCATTTGACGAGTGTTATAAAGAATTAATTAAGGAGAGACGAAGTGAACTTGAACGCGATACGGAATAGGCTTATTATTCTTGATGGAAGTGTCCTAATAGGTTTAGCGTTGGGAGAAAAACAGTTTAATGAGCTTAAAGAAGCAATAATTCAAGGATTAGTTCATCCAATTACACATGAACTCGCAATTATTGAAATGCTTTATATTCTTTGCAGGAGAAAATCAATGGAACTTGCGCGAAGAAAATATGAATTCTTGAAATCCTCTGGATTTATAGAGATCATTCCAACAACTGAGCTTATTGAAGATGTAGGAATGGTGAAGTGTAAGAGAAGACTTGCTATTGCAGACTGCTTTACTATCTCTTTAGCAATAAAATTAGATGCAGTTGCTGTTTTCGCAAAACTTGAGAAAGAATTAAAATTGGAGCTTACAAAGGAGCCTTTTCAATGCGATTTCTTTTTCATACTCGAAGATAAATTCGTGCACAAGAGAACTCTAATTCGAAGCCCGTGATATAGTGGAAACGCATCCCCAGGAATCATTACTTTAGTTATGCGTTGTTTAATAGGTATTTTCATTCATAGTCGTCTAACCCATCTCGTTACATTAATGTAGGTCTGACTTCATGAATCTCTAAGAGGACGACTAATCGTAGTAATGTTCCCCAGAAATTCATAAGTTTCTTCTTACTTCTTATCTTCTACTTCTTCAAACGTTAGGCATCTGCATTTTTTAGTTTTAATCAACGGTTAATAGGAGGTTTAAAATGGAATTTCGCTTTGTGACTTTCCTTTGGAAGCTTCTTAGTTAGACGTTAGTTATTAATTTTGGTGTATTCAATGAATGAAATGACTATCAAGAAGTTGCTTGAGGATGAGGAACGTGATGAGTGCGAATTGATTAAGAAGTATATTGTTTCTGATCCAGAAATACTTTTGGGGGTTCCTGTGATTAAGGGAACGAGAATCTCTGTGCCATTAATACTTGAAATGCTTGCATCTGGGATGAAAATAGATGAAATTGCGAGTGTTCTTAATATACCGAAGGAATCCATAATTGCTGCTATAATATATGCTAAACGTCTTGTGGAGGGAATGAATGTTGAAGTTTCTAGTGGATGAAAACATACCAGAAGAATTCGTTAATGAGCTTAAAAAACTTGGATATGATGTAATCTCGATAAGAGAGATAAAACGAGGAATGAAAAATCACGAAATTGCAGAATTGTCCAAACTAGATAATAGAATTATTGTGACGCTTGACAAGCGTTTCCTTTGGTCGTGTCTTAGTGCAGGCGTAAAACCTGTCGGAATTATTCTTTTAAGACCAATTAAAAGATTTGATGTAAGGACACTAGTAAATATGTTCATTAATGCATGTAAAGCCTGTGATTCTCCCTACGGGAAAATAATAGTCGTAAGAAAAAATAAAGTACGCGTTGTACCGCTTTCTTAATTACCAAAAATTATCTCTCATAGAAGTCCAGATTATCCACAATATCATGAGGAATATTCACTTTTTCCTTCTAAAGTAACGAATTCAATTTTCATTCCTTTTGACAAATATCCTTACACTACTATCACTCCTAGACCCTTATTCTCCAATTTCTTGCTCCGAGCAATGTTCCTATTCGCTTTGTTCATTTCTACATTAGCACGAGTTCCGTGGACGCATTAGGGAAGTGGTATTGTATTCAGATAAGTGATTTTGTGCTTCTTTAGTTAAATATTGTACTCGATGTATTTTGGGAAGAGAGTAAGCTACTTGATGTTTTACGGTACATGCGGAATCACGAATAAAGATATTATAAGAATCAAATGCATGGGTAATTGCTGCTACATTCTTATTTCTTTTCTTCCTTTGCTAAGAATTTTTGCGTGGAACCATCGAAGTGCATTATCGAGTAGATTCACTGCTGTGAGGAATGAATATTCATGTTTTCTCTTAAAGAGTTTTTTTTGTCTTCTTTGACTTTCTTCCAATTGTGGATGCCTGGAATCTTCTCGAAGTTAATGTCATATACTATAATACCGTTTTCCCTGCGCATTATCTTTACTAGCTCCTCCAGTACTCTTTGTTTGTAAATAGAAATGTAGATGAAGTCTACTAGGTTCTTTATTCTTCGATAATTTCTCTCAAACCTATTTATGGCTTTCTTTTTAGCGATTTTTCCAACAGTTCTAATGTGCCTAAACAAAGCGTAAAATTTTGATAACTTCTGTAAATTTCTTAAACCCATGACAAGGATTCCATAGATTCTCCTCCCCTGCAAAATAGAAAACTCAGGCACGATTAGCTTAAACTCCATGCCCAATCATAGGAAAACCATATCTTGTGAAGAAATAAATAAGATTAATGTATTAAGTTTTATGGAAATGATCCCCGCTCGAGAGGATATCCTCGATGAGAGGGGGG
>JAHKLH010000263.1 GCA_029856635.1 Candidatus Njordarchaeota archaeon | reverse complement strand
TTTCGTAAATTTTTTAATGAGAGCAAAACTATTCTTAACTTCCATCAATTGCAAGATTAGCTGAATTGGAATGAATTTTACTCGTTTTGAGAGTGCTAAGATTTTATTCCTTAGTTTTGCATCTGCGACTATTACTGGAATGCCATCAACTTTTTCTAGTTTGAATAGTGCGCTTTTTAATTCTCCTTTGATATGAACTTCGAAGAATATTTTTGTAGTTCCGCGTTCCCAGTAAACATCGAATTTTCCTACTGGTGTTTCAAATTCATCTATCGCTTTAAATCCGAGTATCTGACCTAATTCTACTAGTAATTCCTTTATTTGCTCATGAGATAATTTTGTTTCTGTGATCTCTGGTTTAATTAATTCTGGTCTTGTTATGAGTATTAAATTTCCATTTGTAATTGCTTGCAATTGATTTGAGATTTCCTCAAGATTTGCATGTTTGCCTTTTCCAATCTTTTCCAGTATTGCGTTTATTTCTATTCCATCTGGAAGTAATAACATGAAGAATCCTGTAAATAACATTCTAGATGCTACAAGTGCGTGTATGTGATTTTCCCATAGATCTAGCGATTCTGATGGTAGTTCTTTGAATTGTAATGTAATTCGAGACGCAGTTATGATGAGTTTTGTTAATTTTGTATTTTTAACGATGTTTAATAGTTTATCTACATTGAATTCTACAAGATCTTTCGATATCTTCAAAATTACGCCTGCCTTTTTAAATTCTCTTAGTGGTGGCATATTCAGAAAATTATCAGTGAGCATTTGTTCTTGTAATTTGCCTGGCCATGCTGATACAACTTTATTATTCTGTATGGTTAATACACGAGGAGAAAAAGTACATGCTTGTTTGTAATCCGCGATTGTTATCTTTGATTTTCTGAGTAGCAAAGGAAGTAGGAGAACTCTTGCTGCTGCAGTTAATGACTTTATTTGCTTATCTAGATACTCGTTTAAGCTCATTACAGAATACCCATTTTTACCCATATCGAAAATAAGCATTATATCACACTTGAACTCATTAAGCTAGGATGTAATTTGAGAGGGACAAAAAAGTCCTATGCTCACTAATACTTATTTTTTCTGTAGTTTTTCGCAAGATAGTGATAACTTTTAATCGCAACATTCTGAAATTATTTTTCAGCAATCGGTCGTCAATATTAATTATTGATACTTATTAGATTATGTTCATTATCTATTAAATAAGCAAGTTATTCCTATTCAAGTTCTCTCTCCTCTAAAACGATAAGCCTATTGTTGCAAGTAGTGGTGTGATTTCAAAGATTTTCGCATGCATATTTTGATTTGCTGTGAAGTAAGACTATTACTTGGTGATTCATTATAATTCACTACAAGGATTCAAATTGAATTAAATATGCGTCATTTGTATTGATATTAGTGGGATTCTTATGCGACAGTCGAGTCTTGTCACGCTAGCAGAGAAATACTTGCAGTGTTTGAATGACGTGTTATCCAGATTAAGAAAATACGAAAAAAAGTATGGTATGCCGACGGAGGAGTTCATTAAGAAGTGGAAATCTGGAAAAATTCCCGAGCCTGAGGATCATGATACTCTCGTTGATTTCATGAACTGGGAAGAGGATTACGAACTTTTCCAGGAAATCACAAGGAAATTACGTGATATTATTGAAAGTCAAAGAGGGGCTTGAAGAAGTTATTTTACTCATTACAGTAAGACTTGGAGTGACTAAGTATAGCGTAACGGACATTTCAATTGTGAATAAGAAACCCCAAGTCAAGGATGAGATAATATGCGGAGTTTTGTATTTCTCAGTTTTGATTCCGCTCATATTCATTATAGGAACTATCACTAAAATGTTACCAACAGAAGCTATAATTGCACTACAGCAGAATCTAGGTCCCGTATTTATAGCGTGGGGTGTGATGTATCTACTACTGGATTATGGATTTTGCATTTTGGGAGATATCTTAGGAGTAATCTTTGTGAGAGAACTTAGAGGGAATAAGATTCAACTTTAAATGTATGAGAACTGAAATAATTCAAGCGATTTACTTACTAAAAACATTAACCTTCTTGACTTAATATGTTTCGCACGAAATCTTGGCTTTACTATATTCAATTTTGGCATAATTAAGAACATAGAAGGGTCAAATTATGGAAACAAAAATAGGAAAACTCAAAGTATATCACTTAACGGTAGATGTAAGGACTCATTTACTAATGAAATGTTTCCTTTAATGTAATTTTTCCATCTTTAACTGATAGAGTATGCACAGATGTAGTTAAAGACTTAAAAAATTAGTTTTAAAGAAATCAGAATGTCTTTAAAATCCCCCCCTCTCATTTGGGGCAGAGCCCCTCGAGCGGGGTTCATTTCATACATTAATAGAGTTTATTCTCTTTAAAAAACTTGATTGGTGGTATTTGTGAGACTTCTTACTACGCGAATAAAGCGATGGATTCTCAGAAGATCGACTGGTATTATAGTACTTGAATTCTCATGGAGTAAATCCACAGGATCGCGTGCTTATTCACTAGTGGCTGCCAGAAAAGACAATGCAAAGAAACTTGCTTCTTACTACTATTCACTCTTTCCTCATTATCATAGTGCACGATTTAGAGTAAGTAAACAGAAACTCATCACAACTTTTCTGAAGAGACTTCAGCAAGTAAAGAAGTTTTTAGATTTTCTCGTAGTATCACACAACAAAAACACTATTCTTAGTGCATTGAGTAATATCATGAAGATATATGGAAATTCTTGCATAATAGCCGATCCTGTCTTTAGAAATAATTTGAG
>JAHKLH010000262.1 GCA_029856635.1 Candidatus Njordarchaeota archaeon | reverse complement strand
TTTCGTATTTTTATGGCTCCTAGGCGTGGTGTTTCTAAGGTTTATCTTGATCTTTATGCTGCTGGTGCGACTTTCTACGCTAATTTCTATCGTTCTAGGCCTGAGGTTGCTTTTACTGCGTTGTTTTATTTGCTTATGGGCAGGTGATCATTATGTGCAAAAGGGTCGTCATGAGCGTTCATAAAATATATATTTAATATTTTTTTTATTAATTTATTTTTGATTTATAAACAATATTTAAATAGATGTACCAATCACAATATCTTATTTAAATTTTATTTCTAGGAAACTGCTCACTGGTGTAAGTTATGGCTAAGGTTAAAACTCCTGTTATAGTGGCAATCGCGGTAATCATTACAGCAATTGTTGTTTTCGGTGCTGCTTATTATATTTTTGTGCTAACAAAGCCTCCTGCTAAACCACAACTTCGTATTGGAACAAGCGCGGACTATCCACCATTCGAATTTATTAAAGAAGTTAATGGTCGATATGCGTTCGCTGGTTTTGATGTTGACTTAATGAATTGGATTTGTGAGCGAATTGGCTACGAACCAGTTTGGTATGACATGCCTTTTGAATCTTTAATTCCTGCATTGCAAGCTGGTAAGATTGACGTAATTATTGCAGCAATGACTATAACAGCTGAGCGTGAGAAAATTGTAGATTTTTCAATTCCTTATTACAATGCAGATCAGGGTATTTTAACTTTATATGAACGAAGGGCAGAATTTAAGAGCGTTGACGACATAAACAAGACAACAGTAATCGTTGGTGTTCAAACTGGTACTACAGGAGAAGCATGGGCTAAGGAATATCTCATTGCAGATATTAAAGGATATGAGCGCGTATACGATATGCTACAAGCCTTAAAAGCTAAGCATCTCGATGTAGTAATCATAGACTCTCCCGTAGCTCACTATTATAATAATACGGATCCAGAATTATGGTTAGCGTTTACGGTTGAAACTGGTGAGCGTTATGGAATTGCGGTGGCAGAAGGAAATACAGAATTGCTGAACAAAATTAATAATGCTCTTAGAGAGGCCTTTGAGAGTGGCTATTATGATCAATTAGTAGGAAAATGGTTTGGTGGAACTGAATTACCGGATCCACTGGTTACTAATAATGCTGTTGGAATTATATTCCCAATACTTATGGTTCCTTTAATAATCGTTAAACGTAAGGAGTAGTTTCTATAGAATAACTCTTTAATTTTGATTTCATTTTTTTGAAGTCATAATTTTGAAATACAATGAAAGCTATAATTTATCTTATACTGGTTTTTCTAGTCTGTGTAATAATCTTCGCAGATATCTTCTGAATGCTGGATGTTTGGGTTTTGACAATACTTCGTCGGTTGGGCCTTCTTCAACGATTTTTCCATTATACAAGAACATAACTCTATTAGCAGCATCTTGAACGAAATCTAATTCATGTGTAACTATTACCATTGTTCGTCCTTCCTTTGCAAGGTCATCAAGAATTGATAGTACTTCCGCAATTAAGTCTGGGTCTAGAGCACTAGTTGGCTCATCTAAAAATATTATTTTTGGATTTATGGCTAAGGCTCTGGCAATGGCAACTCTCTGTTGTTGTCCTCCAGATAGCTCTCCGGGATAATTATACATTTTATCTTCTAGTCCAACTCGTCTAAGAACTTTTTCTGCGATTTTTTCTGCTTCTTCCTTGGGAATTCCATGAACTATTCGTAGAGCGAGTGTAACATTATCGATAACTCTCAAATGTGGCCAAAGATTAAATCTTTGGAAAACATAAGCAGTAATTTTGCGGATTTTATCAAGTGGAGCATTAGGAGAAGTGACATGAATTCCATCTATCCATATGTCTCCTTTATCAGGTTCAACGAGCCTAGTTAAACATCGAAGTAATGTGGACTTGCCACTTCCAGAAAAACCAAGTATTGCAACACGATCCTTTTCGTATACATCAAAGGAAACGCCTTTTAAAACATGAAGATCGCCAAAACTTTTGTGCAGATCTCTAACTTTAAGTATTGGCTTGGGCATCATTCTCCCATTAAAAATCTTTGGTCTATCTTCATAAAGAGAAATTAGAAAATAAAAAAATACTGATGAATGTATTTGAAGTTCCTATATTCTGATAATCATTCCAGGAATTGCAAGTTTTCTTTCTAAGAATCGAGAAAAGGTAGCAATAACATATACCGCCACGAAATATATGACAGCGGCGGTTATAAATGCTTCAAAATAGCGGAAAGTCCAAGCTGCAATATAAGATGCTTTTCTCATTAACTCTGGAATTCCCAAGAAAAATAGGAGAGATGTATTTTTCAAAACTGCTGCAAACTCATTAACAAGTGCAGGGATGACAAATCTTAATGCTTGAGGTAAGATTATATGTCGCATGGTCTGCCAACGAGAAAGGCCAACGGATTTTGCAGCTTCTATCTGTTGTTCTGGGATGGCTTTTATCCCCGATCTAATTATCTCAGCTTGATATGCACTACTATTTATACCTATTGTAATAATTCCAGCAGTCCATGGTTCTGTGGGAATTTTTAACGCGATTGGAATTCCATAAAATACGACCATAAGTTGGACCAATAATGGTGTCCCACGTAGGATCTCGATATATGCAATGGCGATTTTATTAACTATGGGATTCTTACTTAATCGTGCAAAAGCCATTATAGATCCAATACAAAGACCAATTAAAAAAGAGATAACTGTAATCTGAACTGCTACCCAAAAGCCTTCTAATAGAAATGGAAAAATATGAAAAATGAAACTAAAAACTTCGATAAGATCCATGCATATAACC
>JAHKLH010000261.1 GCA_029856635.1 Candidatus Njordarchaeota archaeon | reverse complement strand
GTATATCTTATTATTATGATGATTTCTTTTTAGCGCCAAAATCAAAAGTATTGTGTAAAATCGCTATGAAGATGACAAAGGTGGAACTTATTTATTTCACGCCCAATTCATTTCAGAGAATAATCAACGCTAAAAATATCCAGATAATATTTACATTGCTATTAGAGGAATCTTCAATCACATTAATTACTAAAGATAAATCGTTATTAGAAACATCGCTAAAATATATTGAGAAAATAGAAAATCCTTGTAGTAAATCATATCTTTTGTCAAATATTGCTCATATATTTGCGAAATTAAATGATTTGATACTGCTAATAATCTCTCAAGTAAAGCTATGAATTATGCAATGAAGATTAAAGACAAAGATAAGAAATCAGAAACACTCAGAAAATATTGCAATGCATTTTGTAGCACTTAGAATATTTAATGCATTAGAAATCACAAAGAAAACAAAATCTACACTGGAAAACTAAAACTTTGCTCTTAATAACTGAAGTAAGGCTAGACCTAGTAGGGTTTAAGTTACTTTAGAATTCAAAATTCAAAATATCTTGTTTTTAATAGTTAATGACTTTATTCTTCAACTCTTAGCATTTCCAAATAATTATCCACTTAATGATTTGCATGCACTATATTTTTGAGGAAACTCTAATAATTTGGGGGATACTATGAACACCAAATCCAAAACGATTACATTACCAGATTCCGTGATAGAACTTCTTGAAGAAGAACCTAGGAGAAGAGGACTACCTATAGAATACATAATTATCGAGAAAGTAATGAATAACACAAGTTCCTTGGATCGTGCAAGCGCATATGAGAGATTATGTGATAAATACTTAAAGGAAGCAGAAGAACTTGAGAAAAAAGATGATCTTGTCCAAGCTAGCGAAAAATTATGGAGTGCTGTAGCTACATGCATCGCAGCAATTGCAGAACTTAGAGGTTGGGAACATTACAAGCATAGACATTTAGCAGAAATTATAGAGAGACTTGCTCATGAAGAAAATGATCCAGAATTAGCCGACTTATTTGCTAATGCTGAAAGACTTCATGCGAATTTTTATCATAATTTTCCCAGAAAAGCAACATATAATATTTACGCGAAAAAAGTAGGGAATTAATAAGGCGGTTAAAAGATATAATTAGAAGGATTAGATCACGATTAATTGGGTAGTTTATCAAACATGAGAAATTGTATTTACTATGGGAATTTTGAGTTACTCATGAAGTATTGTATATTTAATGCTTATTTATACTTTTGACTTCTTTAAACTCTTGATTGAAAATTCTTTGGAAGAAAATATATAATTATGAAGAAATTTTTATAAATATGCTTTTAGACATGAGCTATTTTTTACAACATTAAGATACTTTTCAAGGGTAACTAGTATGGGAATCTGATGACTAAGTTTTCATCGGAAGATATAGAATCAAGACTTATTAGCAAATCATACAGCATGCTTTTTTCATTACCCAAACCAATCGTAGTTTATGCTATGACTATTCTTGAGTATATCGTATTTCTAATGATTATTCCAAGAGAAATTATTAGCGTAATTTTGCTAAGTATTTTGTACTGGACTTATCATCTTTCTATATTACTTATATTAATATTCCCTCAAGAATTCCATGGTTTCACTAAAAAACGTGCAATAGGTCTTTCTGTAATTTCTATGTTTTTCATCCTAATAGCACTTTTTCTTTATGCTTTCTTCCATAGTATCTACGTGATGGTTTTTGTTTCGATAGGAATTGGATTGGAATTGTTGGTATTCATTGGATTAACCTATGTGAGTACAATTATATTATTCATTATTGTATACATTCCTCGTCTTTTTCTTGCATATCTTATTTTTACGCTTGCACTAAAATTAAACTTATCCATAACCCATTTTATAACGAATATTACTGTTGGATTAGCAATATTAGCGTATGTTCTAGCTATAGATATAATTACAAAAAGAAACTTTGGTTTTTCTGTTCTCGATACATTTAGGAGTTACGTTGCTCTTACCTTTTCGGGAGTACGTGAAAAATTTGAAAATATCATGGAAAAACTGTCAGTTACTAGGGAATTGCCCATAGGAATTGTCGTATTTACCTCACAAAGAAATAAACCAAAGCTAGTTATAGTTGGAGCACAAATTCATCCGGGACCATTGTCTTTTTCGGGATCTTCAGATTTTCCATACAATTTATTTAATGCGATACATGAGAAATTTTCATGTCCTACGATTTTTTGGAAAGGAGCTTGTTCTCATGAATCTAATCTTTCATCTCTGTCTGAGCAACATAAGGTCATTGAAGCCATTATTAATGAAGTTAATAATATTTTGAATTCTAGCCCAACTGATAAGATTCCTGAACCATCCTTAATAAATAGGAAAAACTTGCGAATAATCAATCTCAATTTTGATGATGTGACGTTTTTAATTACATCCGCCGCACCAGAATCTATGGATGACTTAGATAGCACCCTGGGAATTCTGGCTGAATACATTGGAAAGGTGTTCAAAAAGAATGTTCTTCTAATAGATGCACATAATTCTCTTAGTTCAAGGGAGAAAGGCGTTGTTGTAAATGCTGATTCTCAAACGTATTATCATCTTATGGACTTAATTATCACTTCTATTAAAGATTCAATGAACAGCAATGGAGAAGTTTATTTGGGAATCGCCAATGAGAAATGTGACGATATTGATTTTACTGATGGAATAGGTCCTCTTGGCGTTTTTTCAATGGTACTTAGAATTAATAACAAGACTTGGTGTTTCATTACTTGTGACTCAAACAATATATTAC
>JAHKLH010000260.1 GCA_029856635.1 Candidatus Njordarchaeota archaeon | reverse complement strand
TTATAATATTAATAAAATAATATTATATTGTACACCATGATGCGTAGAAGTAATGATATTAGAAACATATTCACATGGAGCCTTCAGATAAATATCGGTTTTACAAAAACTTTTTCCTATTTTGTGAGCGTTCTGTAATCGTATTTTCTTAGTTTGATCGGCTTCTAAATAATTTATGAATTCAAACTTTGTAAATTTCATTTCGATGATTACATAAAAAACTTGGAGTTAAAAAGGAACTATATTTATGGTTTACAGTTTAAAACAGAATAATGTAATTACATTTTGGTAGTGATGATGACTGAAATTACTGTAAAGGTTCCTAGAGAGCTTATGGAAAAAATGCTGATTATGAGTCATATTAATTGGAGTGAGGTTATTAAGGGTGCGATTGAAGAGAAGATTAGAGAAGAAATGAAGAAAGCCGCTGAAAAGATTGATAAGATTATGGAGCAAATGAAGCCGTTGTCTCTTGGTATGATAGTGACGTGGATTAGGGAGGATCGTGAATCGAGATGATTAAAATAATTGTTGATGATAACGTTGTTTCAAAATAGCTTAAGAATGGTTAATTATAAGTCCAATTTAGAAAATATTAAATGAGAATTAGTTCTTTTAGTTTTGAGAAATAAATGGTGTTTTAAACTGAAACTAGTTAAGTTTAAGAAGAAAGTAAAGAATTGGAGTTTGCATGGAAGAATACTTGTTGATTCTCAGGGCAAAGTTATTATGTATTCCTTTCAATTTATGCGGGTAACATCATCGGGTTTCATAGAATTTGTGCGATTTGATTTGCATAAAACTGGAAAACCATCCGAAGATGCACCACATATTCATATTAGACTAGAATCCAAAACTGTTTCTCCGATTATTGCTGAGAAAAAATTCTTTAAGCTTCTTCCTTTGATTCAACAATTAAAGGTGATCTCCCATGATGATTGAGGAAATTATGCGTAAACTTGGATTAGATAAAATTGGCGTGTCTAAGGATGATGTAGAAATTATTGATTATAGTAGCATGAGTGATGATGAAATTTTAAGAAGAATAATGCAATTAAAAGAAGAAATTCGTGGTTTCAATGATGAAACGCTTGAGGATGTAGAATCTCTAATGGAGCTAAAGGCACTTGAGGAGGAATTGCATAAGAGAATTAAAAGTAGGGTTATTCTTAAGCTTGAGGAAAATTTGCCATTAATATTAAATAAGTCTAGAATAAGGATTCTCAAAGAATTAGAAAAACGTGGTTCGATATCGATATCAGAACTAGCAAAAATTCTTGGTGAAAACGCATTACGTGTTAGCGAGGATTTGAAGACACTTGAAAGATTAGGTTTAATTTCATGTGAAAACAATATTGTGAGATTACTTGTAAGAGAAATAGTAATCATTATATAAAAACACGAAAAATATTAGCGGCGCAGAGAAGAATTATACAAACTAACTAGTTAATCTTTGGATTTAAGTTATCATAAAGTGTAAGAACTCTCTTATGGATTCCTATTCTTTAATTTCCTTAAATATTCCTCAATCACTTTCCTGCGAAATCTAAATCCAAATTTCTTTAACATACCTTACACCTAAGAAACTCCTCTTTACTTACTAAGTTCCTCCTCAATGCTAACCATAAAATACCTATTGTTCCTTTAACCTTAACTCCTAATCGAAACGCCTTTTTTCTCGCAATCTTCTCATCTATACATGCATAATCTGCCGAAAGCTCTATTGCTAGTACAATTGTTTCTGATTCTCCGTATCCAAGAGGATCAACAAGTGATTCTACAAGAGTCTTGTTTTTTGGACTAATAATTTTTATTTTTCCTTGTTTAATGGCATTAGATAATTCTGTGCTACCAACTCTACCACGACCCTTAATGCATACTTCATGATAGACAGAACTAGGAACATAGATTTCATCAAACAGTTTCCAGAGAAGATCTAGCTTCCCAATAACACTAAGCCCAATTATAACAGAGGAATTACAAACTACTTTCAAGTCTCAAGCTCCCTCTTAAGCTCATCTTCATCATAAGTAAAAGGTACTATTCCTCTCTTCCTTAATTCATGAATAAAATCTTGAATTGGGATTTCAGCGATTTCAGCTGCTCTTCCTAAGCTTATAATTCCACGGAAAAATAAGTCTATTGCCAAAGCAAGTTTTACATCTTTTTCTAAATCACCAACATAATTTGACGGAATTATAACCCGCACAGTTTTTTCTATAATTCGCATTTTAGTTCCCTATTATAAGAAACTTAATCTTTATAAGAAGTCAAAAGTCGAAAACAGCATGAGCTTTAGTCATTTCTAAATCAAGTGAGAAATGATTAATTACTTCAAGTTTATTCAGCATGTATGTCACACTTCAGCAAATTTTATAAGAATTATTTCGTATGTTAGTTAGCTTTTTAGTTATTTTAAATTAATGATTATTTCGAAGATAATGAATACAATAAACACGGAATTATCTTTACATGTTTCTCAAGATCCTCATGTGCATTTGATTAAATATAACAGACAAAGCTCGAAATGAATATTGTTGGTATAAAGATGGTTCATCAAAAATAATTTCAATAGATTCAACTAAACATTAGGAAAATCTAATCTTTATTCTTTGTTGAAAATAATAATGTTATTGGTAATTGGATAAACATGAAGATCCGAGTAAATATAGTGAAATTGCTGATGTTTATGTTTATGTATGAAAATTTAAGTTTATGTTTTCCATTAAGTGTTTGGATAGAAGAGTTTGAGTATATAATTATTAATTATTTTATTGCATATGCTCATTATAATATTAATAATATTATGTTGTATATTATAGTGTGCGAGAGTAATTCGTATTAAAG
>JAHKLH010000026.1 GCA_029856635.1 Candidatus Njordarchaeota archaeon | reverse complement strand
TTAATCACTCTAGATATTTCATCATCACCCAATTTTGTATTATGACCAATTAATGGAATTTTTAGTTTTTGTTCAAGAGGATCTGCAATTCCCTTCAAGCAAATCATGCTCAGGGTTAGGTTCCACAAATACGACTGATATGATTCGGCAACAATGTTGAGAAGCCAAGCTGGTAAGACTTTCCAGCACCGCATGAAATCTTTTCTTTTAAGGAATTCCTTAATCATTAAAATTTCGAATAAGAATGATTTCTTTGGAAGTATTTTAAGTGCTTCCTCATATTTTTCTTCAAGAATCAAAAGTTTTGCTTCAAGTGTCCTAGGCTTCTCTACAGGAGAAGGACTGCATAAATAGAGGAAAAATGCATCTTTGTATTTTTTCATGATTAATAGTTTTCCAACAATGTGCGTCAAAGGTCTTGTAACTCCAAATCTTTGGTATCCAAAATAATTGAGAGTACAGCCAATGGAATTAAACTCATCAACTCGTTTCTTGAATTCAGCGGCATTAGTGTTTCTTATTACAATTGTAAATCTATTTCCCTGAAGCTCGCCAATATGCACACGTCTTAATTCTCTAATCGGTGAAATAATTCTTATATTTTCAGGAAGCTTCAGATTAAGTAGGTTCTCAGGTGGAACATTCCATACAGAAACGCGCTGAAGAGTAATTCCTATCTTATCCTTATTACCTGCCCAACTGAAATGACTAATTGGAACTTTTAAAAGTTGTGAAAGATAGTATATTGCCTCATAATTTCCAATATTCTTTTTGATTAGAATAAAATGGGTCCATAAGCCTTCGTATCCAGAATGTGGCAACGTTGGAGCATTATGATCAATTACATATCCGTTTGGTAAAATTTCCTCAACAATCCAATCTTCTGGTTTTTCTTTTAATGAACCAACTACACCATCGCAGCCAGTTGTGTAACAATGCATGCCGAAGAATTTGTCAAAATAAGGAGCATCGCATCGCATTTAAATCCCTCAAAGTAATTTCAAGTGACCCGTAATCTTATCTACAAGTTCTGCTGGGGCAGGCCCAATCCCAGCACATGTTATGGTTCCTGGGGGAACCACTGTCAAACCAGCATCTCGGATAATACATACGGGCAGACTCATTTCAATTGCTTTTTTGTATATTTGTTCAAGCTCATTCAAATCTTTTACCTTTACTACTATTTTTCTTTGACCTTGTTTCATCCAAATATCGAACCATTCTTTTTTCTTTTTATAAACCTCAAATGCGGCAGTCACACTGGCATGAGCTACCTGAACTGCTAGTTTTCCTTTTGGCAATTTTAGGTCGTTTCTTACAACAATTACTTGTTTGAATTCTTTGTCTGTTTGCATCTTATTCACACTCTTTTTTAAGTTAAAGTGCGAGTTTATTTTATTGACTTTAAAAGTGATTTGATTGACTGAGGAGTTTGTTGAGGAAGAAACCGAACTTAAAATTGAGGACATAAAAAAAGAGATTCTATCCATAATTGGTGAGGCTACAAAAAAAGCAGAAAAGATAAAAGACGAGGGAAAACTTCAAACTCTTGATGAATTAAAAAAGAAAATTAGTGAAACCAATTCTAGAGAGAAATTAATGGAGTGTTTAAAGGAAGTAAAAGAAACAGTAAAAGTCATTGAAGCAGAGGAGAGATTATTTAACAAGATAAACAAAATTATTGAGCAAATTGAGCCGATAATGCCAAAATTATCTCCTGAATTACTAGTTGAACTTAATAATGTTTTATCTGCATTTGAAGATATTATGCAAAAAATTAAAGGAGCAACACTAGACAAGCTTGGTGAATTTGAACAAAAAATAAAAGAACTTGAGGAAAAAGTATTAGAATTAATTAAGAAAACAGAAGAAAAGGAAAGGGCGCCTCCGCCGGAATTAAGTGAATTCGTATCAATAATGGAGGGAGAACCGATACCAAAAGAAAAAATTAGTCTTGGAATAGAAAATGAGATAATCAAAGCCCTAGAAGAGACGGGCGTTCCCAAGAAATCTATAATTAGCAGAGTTAGAACGGAGGGAGAAATACCACTTCCTCCATTACCTGAGTCTCCAGCTTTACGTGAAATGATATTAATCATAGAAAATGCGATTCGAAGAGCATTTAAATCATTCCTAGAAGAATTCGAAAAAACAATTCGAGTAGAAATAAGAAGCTTGATGCGACGTTTTGATCAAAGATTTCTTGAACTACAAGAGCTTCTCAGAAGTTTACAATTGTCACGAGAAATACCAGAAAAAGGAGAAAAAGTAATGGAAAAAGCAGAAGTAATGAAAGTTCCCGGCAAAGAAATTCCTCAACTCTTAATGACCATCGACCAACTAGTGAATCAAGTAATACCAGAGGATGTATATTCTCTCGTGGAGTATGCAATAAAAGTAGAGGCTAACAAAATACAACTTGATGAATTAATCAAGAAAATAGGAAGTGGGGAAATAAAAGTTGAACAAGAAATTCTTGAAAAAATTGAGGAGAAAAGAGCAAAGTTATATGAGCGAGTTGGAAAAGTGCGCGAAGTTGTCAAGCGAGTCCTCGTGGGAGGCTAAAAAGTTTCGCTGCAAGCCTTAGCGAACTGTGATTAATCCTAATAGGAATGATAAGCCGAATAATTCGAATGCTTCTCCAGTGTTTTCATCTGGTTCTTCGTACGGTTTATGCTTGTTTTAATCTTTCGTATTCACTGGAAGCCGTCTACTAAATAAATTTCTCCAATGGCTCGTCATCAGCATCAAAGATGGGAAGTGCAAGCACGCAGTAAAATTCTGGAATCTTCTTCTTCAAAAACTTAACAATCTCATATAGCTCGTCAAACCAATAATAAGAATACGTCTTGCCAAAATCTAGTTCAACCCTCTTTAATTTAGGCAAAGTTTTAAGAGATTCCAAAAGCGTAATAATCTGAGGATCTTCAACATGAGTACGATAAAGATTCAAATAGAGCTCTTCTAATTTTTTCAAATTCTTGAAACTATCAGCCAACTTACTAATCTCCCGAACACTAGAATAAGAAGCATCCAAACAAAATCTGCGTAGTTCCCTGCAATTGCAGAAAGCTTCTCTGAGAGGATTCAAATCATTAATCTCATTTCTCTGAATCTCGATTTCCAATTCTCTTAGCTCAAAGTTTTGAAGCTTGTTATTAAGCGAGGGTTCTTGTTTAAATGAGATTGGTTTTATGAAGAAGATAAAATTATCGTCTCCCAGGTTGCATTCTGGAATGTCTAGCACAAATTTTTTAAACTCGGAATTGGGTTGGTATGCTATTTATGGCTTTAATCAGTAGTTTCTTAGCATTGTCATAGGGGACGTCATCCAGGTCAACGCATACATGACTCAGACTCATTAAACACGAAATTACCTTCTTCTCGTTCGCATGAAAATCTGTCTCCACGTTTCTTAACCATGACTTAAGTTCATCAAGCTTTAATGATTCAAAATCAAAAGCCGCTAAGCTTGAACCAAGACCTTTTCTTTTTCCACTTTCTCTTTCTGAGGGTAATCCACATTGCCTTTATTTTGGATTTCGATAGGAGCTTTAGGATCTTATTAAGATCTTCATCAGGAATGCTACAATTTTTAAAAGATAATAGAAGGTTTCTTACCTCTCCTATTTCAACCATTTTGCTTAGAGTCTTCTTAACAATATTTTCAGCACTAACCTTATCCTTTACCGCAGATACATATTTAATGAGCGAAACCATTAAAGTATATATTTTACTTCTTGAGAAAAAGAAGATGCTACATTAAGCACAATTTTGCATTGTGGGGTCATAGTGTTGAGTATGTTTGGTATTCTCAGTACCTAACATTTTTTAGTGAGATTCTGGTCTGTTTTATGACAAAATTATTCTGGCTGCAACCAATTTTACGAGCATCATCAAATTGTATTACAATTGTATTATAATTGCATCATTTGAATCAAATTATTTGATGTATTACCAATTTAGTCACCAAATAAAGCAAAACATGTCTCCAAAAAATGTTAGGTACTGAGTTTGATATTATTTCAGCCTATTTTGGTCATGAACTCTGAAAAACCTCATTTCTTTGGTAGAAACTTAGATGAGCGGGTCGCGCCGCGACCAGGGGCTGAATGACGAACTGGTTTATTTGTATAGGCGAATTCTCCAAGATAATGGAAAATCATTTCTGGCCTGATTCGAATTGTCACGTATTCTTTGCCATTATGTACAGCGATTTTTCTACCAACCATACTTGGAAGTATTATCATATCTCTTACGTGTGTTTTGATTACCTTTCCAGGCGGCGATTTTTTAAGTTTTTCTAGGAACTTTTTTTGTTCTGGTGTGAATCCTCGTAAGAGTGAACGGCGTGCGCGGGCTGGTGCTATTTTTACTAGCTTTTCGATGCCTGCTTTTTCTAGTTCAATTAATTGTTCCAGTGTGTATCCTCTCCATGTGAATTTTGACGCTGACATCTTTTGCCCCCCTACTTTGATTAATTTTCTGAAATTTTTAATAAAAGATTTTGATGTTTGCCTGGAGTAACATGCACTCATGGTAACTTTTGTGTTTAATTAGTCATTTTTTATGTCTGGTGTTTAGTCAAACTAGAGTGTCCTAAGTAAGAATCGGATTACTCTTTCGCGATACTCTAAAATCTTATCTAGTACTTCTTTTCTTTTCTCTGGTGGTAGCATTTCAAAGTATTGCCTGTTAGCGAGTATTTCTTTTAGTTTCTTCATGTCTTGATATAGGTTATTAATGATTTCTAGGAACTTAGTTCTTGCCTCTTCCTCGGTCTTTGCCTCTTCTATTTCATCAATTCTTTTGAGAAGGTCTGCAGTTCTTTTTTCAGAAACTAAATCACCATGTAATGTATTAAGAACATAAAATACAGTTCTTCCTCGTCGAGTTGGTCGTAAGAATTTGCCCAAGTGATGCTTAATATATTTTCTTTTAAACAATTTATCAATGATTATCGCATAGGTTGAGGGGCGTCCAATTTTCTTCTCGCGCATTAATCTAACTAGATCTCCATCGGTGAGCAAACGTGCTTCTCTAATTTCTGTTTTTTCTGCCTCGATTTCTAGTCCACTGAATTTTCTTTTTACTGGAAGCTTAATGAACTTAGGTAATAGTAATTCACGCATTTTATCATTATAAGCTTTTATGAAGCCTTCTTTTACTGCTTCACTAATTCCTTCCATATCCACGTCTACAGTCTCAGTTATTTTTTCTCCATTTATCACTTCCTCAAGCGTTACTTTAATTTTAATTCGAAGCATTCTAACTTTTGCTTTTTTCATTTGGGATGCGGTGAAGATTCTTGTAATTAAGTCATATAACTCAAATGCCTCTGGTGGTAGTTTTTCTGGCAGAACTATTTCCTCATACTCAATAGCTTCTTTTAGATCTTCAAGCATTAATGGTCGTGTTGGTCTTATACACTCATGTGCGCCTTCTTCTGGCCGACGGGACCAGTCTCGTGGAACATGCAAATGTGCTCCAAAGTAATCATGAACTAGCTTCTTTCCTACTGCTATTCCTACGTCGGAAACTCTTGTGGAATCAGTTCTTATATAAGTAATTAGTCCAGATTCGAATAGTTTCTGAGCAAGCAACATAGTTTGTCTAACGTCTAAGTCCAAAATTCGTGATGACAGGGTTAACATGGCATCCGTTGTTAATGGGGGTGGTGGTGTGATTTCTTTTTCATAAAATTCAATCTTTGTAATTTCAACTGATTTAATCAAGGGTTCTTTCATTTTCTCGGGTATAATTACAGTAAATTCCAATGGTTTTTCTACATCGGGGAGTCTAATGATGTATGCAGTTTTTCTCTTTGTTAACCAATTCTCATACGCATCTATAACCCAACCTAGAACAGGTGTTTGAACACGTCCAGCTGATAAGTTTCTTTCTTGTAATATGTCTCTTATTTCCTCAGATAATAAGAACCCTATCCATCTGTCTTCTATTCTACGTGCGATTTGTGCACGAACCATTTTTGTATCTATTGTCCTTGGGTTCTTAAGTGCTTCCTCAATAGCTCTTCTAGTGACTTCATGAAATTCAACTCTAACAATCTTACGTGCAAAGGGTTTCAGTAACACGTATAAATCCCAAGCAATTTTCTCTCCTTCAATATCTGGATCAGTTCCTATTGCTACCACATCTACTTCACTAGCCAATAAACGAAGTGTTTCAATCATATTCAATCGGTCTCGAGGATTAAACATGTTTCCACAAACTGGACATTTGAGTGGAAAGACAATATTATTTAAGAGTTCAAAGAAATCGTGAATATTCGTTATTTTAGTTGGTGTCTTGGAGAGATAATCAATCAATGTGTTTTCTGCTTGCTTACTTTTAACTGTTATATGTGGTATATATGTGTTTAAACACACAGGACATGTTACTCTTGGTCCAAAGATAGGAACGAAATTACGCTTACCATCAATATCAACGATGGCGATTCCATAGGGCCAATCAAGCATTTCCAATTTCCAGCCAATAATTTTCCTAATTAAGCGATTTCCTCGTTTTTCAATACCAAAAATTGGAATGAACCTGTGAGTTACTAAATCTGTTAGGTGTCCCAAAGTAGCTATGACTGTTACCAAATAATTACCAATAACTGTTTCGTACGCTATGCCACTTGGTAGTATTCGAATTACTGGTTTTCCAAAGAAACTAGCTATTGTTTTGGCTTTTCTTGGGGATTCTACTATAAATAAGCAAGTTTTCAGCATTTCTTTCGGAGAGATTTTACCCTCTCTTGCAGCTCTTACCCTCTTCCTATCTTCATCTACTTTCTTTAGCTCCTCGGTCAAGTTAACGCTACTTATAGGTTTTAGAACACTGTCTGTAATCCATTTTAATTTTTTCTCAAACTCGTTTAGTAAAGACTTGTTCGAAGGGATTATTATGGAAATCCCATATGTAATTCCTCCAGCATATAATCGTGAGGCTCTTCCTGAAGCTTGTATATATGTCTTAACATCTGATGTTAGGATATAAATTTCCTTTTGACCATTCACTTCACGCACTTCAAAAGGAATATCTGCGTCTTTTAATGCTTTAATTGGTTCTGTTTCAAGGAATTCTGATAGTATCTTAGCAAGTTCTAATATTGTTAGAAATACTTGTGTTTTCTTGTCTTTTTGATCTTTTACTTTTTCTTTAGCAATGTTGTATGCTATATTTAAAATACGCGATGAAATCGGGATTTCTTCTGGTAGGGGAGTTTTTGATATTGTTTTTTTCTTCACAAATGAGCTTAATTGTGATATGTAGTAAGCAAAATATGTTCGCGCAACCTCATGTACAAATTTATTTGCTTCTTCTTCAATATTTTTAATATCTTCGGAAGAAAGCCACATTGTTGCTGAAACTAACTGACGAATTTTTTCTATTACCTTTTTCCCAATGGGGCCTAATGCACGAGCAATTTTCTTCATAATGAAGCTTAAATAAATCGGATTTAGTTTAATCATGAGCCGTGCACTGAATCTAGGAATCTTCACAAAAATTGTGTATCTGACTTTCTCCGGTAAATCGAGTCCTCTCACTAGTAAGCCGTATCTATAGGCCTTCCCTATGAGAATATCCACATCTCCCTTCTCAAAGTCTTTTATTGCCTTTTCTTTTCTAGCTTCAATGTTTTCAGCACGTATACCATTTTCTCTTAGCATTTTTTCTAATTTTGAAATAATCATGTCACTATCCGGTCCCATAGCAATGAAAATTAATCCTCCAGTACCTAGTTTTTTCACAATATTCGTCGTATATGTGACTAAATCATCTATGGAAATTTCTTTTTTCTTGAGAAGCTCCTCAACATACAGATCTAATACATTTCTTTTACCCTCTTTTTCACCACCAACGCTCATTCCTAATATGTAAGACAAAATTAATTTCGTTAATTGTCCTCTAATTCTACCAGTAGCAGATGATACGACAAGAATTCCTCCATTCTTTCGGGCTTCAAGAATTGCTTCCCAATCTGTTAGTGATAATTCAGGCATCTGCTCGTATTGACCCGTTCGCATGAGTGATGCCATTTCTCGAAGTTTTTCAAGAACCTCTGAGATTCCCCAAATTCCTCTATATCCTAAGACCAATAATGCTCGCGCCAGATTCCTTGGATTACGGAGAAATGAATCAACATCATCAACGAACATAAAATCTATTGACTTCTCTCGACAGAAAGTTTGTTGAAGTATCTCCGTAATGTCTTTTATGTATCGAGCAAAAAATTGAAGTGTAGTTATAATTACTCGATACTGACCTGTTCTCAAAGCATTAAAGAATGCTTCTCTATCCTTTGATGTTTTTCCTGTGTATGCAATTACGAAATTCGTATTTAGTTTTTTCTCCCACTCCTTTAGTTTTGTAAGAACTTGTTCGAGCAATGTTTTTGTTGGCAATATAATATAGCTAACTTTTCCCTTTAGTGCGAGATATAATGCCATAATGAGCCCAAATGTAGTCTTTCCCATTCCAGTTGGAGCGATTATGGCAGTATTCTGACCTGATAATATTCGCATAGCCCAAATTCTTTGAACAGAACTAGGAGGATATCCAATTAAGGACTCAAAAAATTTTGAAAAATCTTCAACTTGTTTATTCACGTTATCAATTATACCTTTTAATCCACCGAGATTCTCATGATAACCACATGAGTGACCTGTTTCTAGCTCAACATCAGATACGTGATTAAAGCAATTGGGACAAGCACGTTCAAAGATACTAATGAAGTCTCTTTCTTTCAAAAATCTAATATTTCTTTCAATTACTCTCCTTATGAATACGTCATCACAAATAATCTTTACATTTTTGCTCATAATACTCACATATTGCTTTTTGCTGATTTATATCCCCAATACCCTAATCTCCTTAGCAGTAAGCTATATAAGAACAGTATGAAGTTTCTAACTGCTGAGCCAGCCATCAATGGGATTCCAACACTTTTAATCTCTTTTTCTGGCTCACCAAAGATTGCGAAAACATACATTTTTTCACCACATTTTGGACAAGTATCCTCGGAAAGCATTCCTACGTATTCATTTCTCTTATATGGACGAATTTTACTCATGTTACATTTTTTACATGTTAAAACAGTATAGATACGATATATGCCTCCTCCAAGAATTCTTGTTCTTCTGTAAAAATCAATGTAATTTACAGCTATTGCAGAAAAAATCATTGAAATGAAAAACACAATGAATAAGTACATCATTCCTAGTGGATTTTCGGTTGAGATTGGTATGAAAAGTAAACTAAAAAACATGAGACCACTCATGAGCATCATGACAAGAGCATTTCCAATATACATTAAGCGTGCTCGGAAATAGTATGTATAGTCTCTTTTGTATAATGATCTGATTACCCGAAGAATGAAATTCTCATCAATTGTTATATTATGTTTCATACTTATTCCCAAAAAAGCATGAGTGAAATACGTATAAATCTTTTTTACTTTTGGTTTCATTGGGTAATCAAAAATGGGAGGAATATGTGGTGGTTATTCAAATGAACAACCATTCATAACATTTGTAACAGAAATGTTATTTAAATTAAAACATTGCGGAGATAATGGTGTTGGTATAGCAACATTAGAGAATGGTATTTTTCATGTTAAAAAAGCACCATATGATGTTGAAAAGTTTCTTTCAAACGAAGATTTATCGGACATACTTGGAAATGTCGGTATTTGTCACATACGCTTTGCTACGCATGGAAGACCAGCATTTGAAAACACGCATCCACATTTTGATTGCAAAAAAACAATTGCTGTGGTAATGGATGGCATAGTTAAAGATTACGAAATACATGTGAAAAAACTCAGAGAACAAGGTCATGTTTTTGAATCCCGCTGTGATGCCGAAATACTATCACATATTGCAGAAGAACTAGAAAACAAACCATTAATTTCTATCGGCAAAGCAATATTATCAACAGTCCAGGGCTATTATTCTGCTGCTTTTCTATTTAAAGACGGAAACATCCTTATTGTGAGAAATGGCCCAGAGGTGTATATAGGTAAAGGAAAAAACGGAGTATTCTTTGCATCGGAGCCTGATGCAATAGCTAAATGTGTAGATGAATTTTTCTTAGTCCCGAATAGAAGCTATTTAATTGTAAAGAAAGATGAACTGCGCGCATTTGATTATAATGGTAAACCTATAAGAGTGAATTTTTTGAAAGAAGTGCCAATGAAAAGTGTTCCTCAAGGTTTTCCGCACTTTATGTTAAAGGAAATAAAAGAAATACCTGATGCATTATCTCGCGCAATAATAGTACATCAAAGGAGGTATCTAGAAATCATTGCGCAAATGATTAGAAATGCTAGATCAGTATATATAACTGGATGTGGTTCATCTTATTTCGCGGGAATGATAGGTGCATACATGCTAACAGAGATGGGTGGAATCGCACCTATCACTATAAGCGCCACGGAATTCAGATTTTATGCTTTAAAAGATATAAAACCGGGGGATGTGATAATCGCAATTTCTCAAAGTGGAAAAACAACTGATGTAATTCGCACAATCAATGATGCCAAATTGCGTGGTGCAGTATTGATAGGAATCATTAATGAACTTGGATCACCCCTAATGTATGCATCAAATGCTTACCTCCCCGTTGGTTGCGGAAAAGAAAATAGTATACCAGCTACAAAATCCTTCGTGTGCACTCTGATAACTCTCGGTAAAATTGCCCTTGCACTTGCGTGTCAAAGGAATATATCCGTAGAAGTAGACGAAAAAGAAATGAATAAAATACCAACACTAGCAAAAATAACTATAGATCACGTAGAAAGCAAATGTATCGCAATTGCTAAAGAATTGGCCAAGAGTAATATTGCCTTCGTATTATCAAGAGGTATTCTATTTCCACTAGCACTAGAAGGTGCGCTTAAACTAAAGGAAGCAGCAAGAATATTTGCAGAAGGTTTAAGTGCCGGAGAACTTAGGCATGGTCCAATTTCTCTAATTGATCGTGGTGTTCCAACGATTTTTATTCTTCCTACAGAAGAAGATGCCATGCAAGATACTTATGTTTTAATGGAAGAAGCCGCTAGTGAAAACGCAATGGTAATCGCGATTACTCACGAACATGATAAGACAGCTGAAAAAATCACACCTCATGTTATCAAAGTCCCTTATACTCAATCAAAATGGATACAAGTAATCTTGAGAGTAATTCCCCTCCAGTTCTTGGCATATTATGCTGGAACAATACGCGGTGTTAATCCAGATAAACCAAAGAAATTAAAGAAGTACGTGGTTCTCTAATTACGCTTATGTGCTAACCCAATAAGCTCCCTAACGCTTGAGAATCCTTTCCTCTTTAAATAAGCTATAATACCTCTCTTGATTTCATTAATAATTTCTAAACCCCTAACTAAAGCAGAGCCGATCTGTATTGCAGATGCGCCCGCTAGTAAGAATTCAATCACGTCCTCCCAAGATTCAACACCACCACAACCTATTATCGGAATGCTCACTTTCTCATATACTTCATATACACATCTGACAGCAATTGGATGAATCGCAGGTCCAGATAAACCACCAAACTTATTTGACAAAATTGGACGCGTTGTCCATACATCTATTTTCATAGCGCGTATTGTATTTATTAATGTTAAACAATCTGCACCAGACTCTTCTGCAGTCTTTGCTACTTTTAGCAAGTTATCACAGAGCCCCAATTTTGCAATTAAAGGAATATCTATATTCTTACGCACTCTCTTAATTATTTTGCTTACCAATTTTGGGTCTTTACCAATTTCTATTCCTCTTTTTTTAGCATGAGGACATGACAAATTTAGCTCAATACCATCTGCTCCAGCATCATTCGCTTTTTTGGCAATATATACAAAATCCTCAAGAGATGATTCAGCAATACTTATGATTATCGGTATGCGTGTTTTTTGTTTATATTCACTCACAAATTCGTCTATGACATCCGCACCGAGGTTCTCTAATCCAACAGCATTTATGAATCCGCATTTTGTTGCGATAAGAATAGGTGTCCTGTACCCTAAACGTTTTTTGCGAGTAAAGGATTTAGTAACTACCGCACCAAAGCCATTATTTGCAACGCGAGCAAGTAACGATGGTGAGGTACCTAGAATACCAGATGCAAGTATGAATATATTGTCTAGGTGAAGATTACCAAGGGTTATTTCTAACGGATTACCCATAATTATCAAGAATAGAGAATATCTAAATCATTTTCAAACTTTGATTTAGCATATTTCTTATATTCATCAATTAAGGCAAGAATAGTCTCCTTTGCCAATTGATTTGGAGAGATTTTGAATTTTTTAGCAATTTTTTCGAAATCCCTAAATGTATCCTCATCTAGCCATAGACACAGCAAAACGCGGCTCTTCTTTTTTGGCTTTTCAAAAACATATACACCCAAAGTAAACCCCATGTATAAATGTAAATAGCATTCTTATAAATGTATATGTATTATAAGGAGAAATCTTGAAGTATTTCATATGTATTTCAGATATATTAC
>JAHKLH010000259.1 GCA_029856635.1 Candidatus Njordarchaeota archaeon | reverse complement strand
TTGTTTGGTGATTATTTTGACTAAAATTAAGAAAGTCGCCGTTATTGGAGCGGGAGTTATGGGTCATGGAATTGCACAAGTCTTTGCGATGACTGGATATGATGTTTGGATGCGTGATATTGCAAAGGAAATATTAGACAAGGCTATGAGTAGAATCAGATCATCACTAGAACGCTTTGCTAAAAAAGGTCGTTTAAAAGAATCAGTTGAAACTATACTCAGTAGAATTCATCCTACACTTTCAATGGAGGAAGCAGTGAAAGACGCGGATTTCATAATCGAAGCAGTTCCAGAAAAACTAGACTTAAAGAAAAAAGTTTTTGCTGAAGTAGATTCTCTTGCTCCTCCTCATGCAATAATTGCTACTAATACTAGCTCGTTATCTATAACTGAAATCGCAAGTGCCACAAAAAGACCAGATAAATGCATTGGTATGCACTTTTTCAATCCTCCTCAAATATTAAAACTAGTTGAAGTCGTAAAAGGAGAGAAAACTTCTGATGAAACAGTAAAAGCTGTGATGGATTTAGCAAGAAAGTTAGGAAAAGAACCAGTGCTAGTTAAAAAGGATGTTGGCGGCTTTATTGTAAATAGAATTCTCTTTGCATTACTTAACGAAGCAGCTTGGTTTGTTTACAAGAAGGAAGGAACTGTTATTGCTGTTGATTCTGCATTAATTCATAAAACTGAACTTCCAATGGGTGCCTTTTGGTTAGCAGACTTTATAGGTCTTGATGTATGTTGGGACATTTTGGTAGCTTTAAAGAAAAGGGACTTGAAAATTGAGCCTTGTCCACTCTTCAAAGAATATGTTGATAAGGGACTACTTGGAGTCAAATCCGGAAAGGGTTTCTATGATTACACAGTATCTAAGAGACCATCTATCCCAGCTGAAGCGGGAGCAGATATAGATCCAAAGATATTCTTTGCACCAGCAATAAATGTAGCCGCATGGTTGCTTAGAAATGATGTTGCATCATTAGAGGACATAGAAAAAGCAGTTAAGCTTGGATTAAATTGGCCTCGGGGGATATTCGAATATGCAGATGAATGGGGAATTGATAGAATTGTCGAGATACTAAAAGCAAGGGGATATGAACCGGATCCATTGTTAGTCAATATGGTACAGAAAAATAAGCTTGGACTTAAAACTGGTGAGGGATTCTATAAACACGACGTTGAAATACAAAATTTCGGCAAAGTGATATTAAGAAGAGAAGGAAGCATCGCATGGGTAACTCTTAATCGTCCAGAAAAATTGAATGCAATAGACATGGAAATGCTCGAACAGTTAGAAAAAGCAATAGATTTAATAGAAAAAGACGAACGAATAAGAGTAGTCATAATCACTGGTGTTGGAAAAGCATTCTGTGCCGGAGTTGATGTGTCTACATTTAAGAACATGTCACCTATGGACGCATTTAAATTCTCCCGTAGATTACACAAACTTTATGACCGCATTGAGAAGATGCCCAAACCCTTTGTCTGTATAATAAACGGTTACGCACTTGGAGGAGGGTGTGAGTTGGCATTAGCATGCGATATTAGAATTGGTGCTAAAAGTGCAGGACTTGGACAACCCGAAATCAACCTTGGAATTATTCCGGGCGCAGGCGCTACACAAAGATTAGTTAAGTTAATTGGTCTCGGAAGAGCTAAAGAATTAATGATGACGGGAAGAATAGTATCTGCTATAGAGGCAGCGAAGATGGGATTATTAAATCGCGTTGTACCAGATACGTTGCTTGAAGATGAAGCAAGAGCACTTGCAAAAAGCATTGCAGACAAGCCACCAATCGCTATAGCAATAATTAAATATGTTGCAAATGAGGGAGAAGGAATACCTAAGGAGATCGGAGAATACTTAGAAGCACTTGGTTTTGGTTTAGTTTTCAGCACCGAAGATGCAAAAGAAGGAATTAATGCATTTCTTGAGAAAAGGAAACCAAAATTCAAAGGTAAATGATATTTAAAACTTCATGAAAACATAGATAGGTATTCTCTGGTTTCTTTTGCTATCATTAATACTATGTAAGTTTCATTTTATCATGAATATCGCCAATAAGATACCCTATTATTGCTGTTGTTGGCCACCATGTCAAAAAGCCAATAAGAATAAGAAATATTAAAAATTCAATAGCCATTATTCCAGCCACCACATAACTAATAGCCATTGCAATATAGCTGGAAATTGCTCCTTCTCTTGGTTTTCCAGCAATGTAACCTGCTAAGATCCCCGTTATAAGCGACCAAATCCAAGCATGAAATATCGAGAAAAGAAGATTTTCCCCAAGATTAAGCATGACGAAAAATATCCAAGATTCAAAGAAATCAAAACAAATGCTTAAAATAGTTGTTAACTTGTTGAAAATATAATAGTTTTTAATCCTCCGCATCTGAGTGATGAGAATCTTCTTCGTGTATCTTTGATAGTCTTAATAATTATTTCATCTAATTCTTTTTTAGTTTTTTATCTAATGACACAAGTCCCGTTGTTAGTATTGTTTGCAATAAGATAGGCTTAATATTTTTACCAATTATTCTAATTACTCTCTCAACAGCTTCGGTGAATCGGTCTTCTGGCAATTGCAACTATGAACACTTGTTGTTGTTTACATTTAGTAAGTATATAACCATGTATTTGTCTTTTAAGTCGATGATTTCAGGTGTTCCTGCAATATGCTCACCAAATGTAAATAATGCAGTAATTAGTCCCGAATATAGTCCGAATTCTTCTGATTTTATTATTTCTTTTCCGATTGTTGTCATGTGAATAGGAACCCCTGAATGATCTATAAGAAAGACTTGATGAATCATTCTTTTCACTATAGAAATCAAGAGAAAATATAT
>JAHKLH010000258.1 GCA_029856635.1 Candidatus Njordarchaeota archaeon | reverse complement strand
TGATCTCTAAAAATTGACACATCTAGAGTACCCGTTGTAAGTAGATGCTTGTATATAATATGGACTGACTCAATCAATTAAATGCACCCAAAGAAAAAAAGAATAGAAGAGAATTTTTGAGTACTGTCTTTTTGCACGAAAAATTAACACATTGTGACGCATTAACAAATTAAAGCATATTTTGATTAATTTCATTCGTTTAACACAAAATAAAAGATACTGCACCCAATCTATTCCGTAATAAAATATGTCCAAAAACATTCAAAAAAACAACGGTATTTTTCATAATAGAAGGTGTAAAACATGGCTCGTGCAAAAATTAAGCCAGTAATTATTGAATGCCTCCGTGAAGGCCCCAAGTCACTTGATGAAATCATCAGTTATGTGTCCGAAAAAACTGGCGCAGAAGCACGCATAATAAAGGGAATTCTAACAAAGATGGTAAAGAGAGGCGAACTAAGAAGGACTGATGACACTTACGAACTCGTGGGATAGGCTTAAAAGTCGCGCTTAAACAATTTTTTCTTTTCCTTTTTTGGAAAAGATTCCTAAATCATCCAAGGATATAAGCAATTTTAATTACTTGTTGTCACAAAGGAAAAATGATATATTTTTTACTCAATCAGAAAGCAACTAAAACTTGAAAGAAAACAACTCCAAGTAAATTTTCATACTATTTTCATTAAAGCCTACAAATAATCAGTATGAATATATTTTCCTAAACAAACATAAAATTAATTTTAATGGTGGCGAAGTTGGGGTTTTCTCTTCCAATTGGACCCTTCCATCCAGCTCTCAAAGAGCCCATCGCGCTTAAATTTGAAATTGAGGGAGAAAGAATAGTAAAAGTAGAACCAAGTCTCGGACATTGTCATAGAGGCATAGAAAAGCTTGCCGAAAACAGAACTTGGTTCCAGTTCCTTTTCATATCAGAACACGTATGTGGAATATGCTCCGGTGCACACCAAGGGTGCTATGCTCAACTTGCTGAAAGGATTTACCAAATAGAGCCTACTCCAAGAGGAGATTTCTTGAGAACATGGATCTGGGAGTGGGAGAGAATTCACTCACACTTGCTCTGGGTTGGTGTGCTTGCTCACGAGATGGCACTCGATACTTTGTTCATGTACACCTGGAGAGACCGTGAACTTGTGATGGATGTATTTGAAAAGGTTTCTGGTAGACGCGTCGTTTATTCTTTTAATACGATAGGTGGCGTGCGTCGAGATGTGTCCGAAGATGTTTTAAAGGAAATAAAGAAAATATGTGATTATCTTATCGAACGCGCGAAGTACTATGAGAAACTAATAAGCACTGACAGAACCATCTTAGCAAGAACTAGAAACGTGGGTTATTTATCTAAGAATGATGCCATAAATCTCTGTGCGGTTGGTCCTACCACACGTGCATCTGGCGTGAAACGTGATGTAAGGTACGAGGAACCGTATTCTGTGTATCCCGAATCTCCCTTTGAAATCGTCGTTACTGAAGAAGGAGATGCTTGGGCAAAAACTCTAGTACGTATACGAGAAATAATTGTTTCTGCAGAAATCTGTAAATGGGTATGTGATAATCTTCCCACGGGACCCATAAAGAAAAATATTCCACCAATGAAGGCACCCCCACCAGGGGAAGCAATTTCCCGTGTAGAAGCACCTCGTGGAGAGTTATTCTACTATGGAAAAAGCAATGGTACGCCAAGACCAGAGAGATTAAAGATAAGAACACCAACTATTGCCAATATTCCTGCTGTGTGTAAAATGTTAGAGGGAGGATACATAGCAGACATCCCAATTGCTTTCGCATCGATTGATCCTTGCCTCGCATGCATGGATAGAGTCGTTTTTTTGGATACTAAAAGGGATAGAGAGTTCGTCATGTCATGGAGTGAGCTTCGACGATATGCGAGGTTATGGTATAAGAAGCATATGAATGATCCTGAAATTAAATCTAGATGGAAGATCTAGCTTATTTCTTAATTACTTTTTGAAAATTTTCTATTCTCAAATTAAACTCTTTGATTTGAGAGGAAATAAACATTCTCCTTTTCTTTAGTCATTTTGAATTAACATTAGCGCTACTTGTGATTACTATCACAAGCATTATATTCTAGTGGTTATCGGAGTCTTTCCAATTTTAGTGGATCTTTATTAAGTTTTCGTGGATTGACGCGATGTTTTCATTTATGCAATTTCTTGTTTGTGTAAAAATCAAAAGTGGTATTATTTATTATATCACAAGCACTATTATTACTTTAATTCTCGGTTGTAAGTTTTTAAGCACGTATACTGGAATTTTTTGGGAACAATATGGAAGCCATCGTTTGGAAAGGTTTCTTGTGCGATGTGTATGATCTATTTGAATTTCTGGATGAAAAGAAGAGTTGAAATGCTGTTTGAAAGAAAGAGGCTTCATTCCTAGTTGATACTGGAGCTTCTATGACAGTTATTCCCAGAAGGCTTCTTGAGGATTAAGTTTCATAAGTCTTGGAACAACGACGGTATAAGGAATTTGCAAAGAGCCCGTGAAATTTAGAAGAATTTTAATTGGAATAGCTATTCATGCAGATGGAATCTCTGCATTTCCCCACGAAGTATTAGTTCCTATCGATAAAACTGTTGAAGAAAAACTTGTGGAATCTCTGAAGGAAGTTAATGCATATGCATTTCTTGGTAGACATAGCTTAGATGCTCTTTGTCTTCGCGTAGATCCGCATACTAAAGCACCGATTAAAAATTCGTATACGTTTACTATGAACAAGTACTTTAGTTCTGGGTTTTCTTCCTTTTTACTTCATAGGTCTATCTCAAGTTTTCTTGATTTACATGATAAATTGTCTGAAGTTCTCAATTATATAC
>JAHKLH010000257.1 GCA_029856635.1 Candidatus Njordarchaeota archaeon | reverse complement strand
CCTTAATATTATTATATATCACGAACTTATTTCTATTTTAGATAAATAATGTATATAACTAATCACTGCATTTCACTGATATTTTTTATTAACAACAACTTAAAATGTGAAATTCTTAAATATAAGTTCATTTTTTAGGCTCAAGCATGCGTGATTTACGATGGTGATAGAAGAGGAGGAGTTCGAGAGGATATATCCAGTAGTCACCTGGACTATTATCGCGGTTAATGTAGTAATATTTATCCTCGAAATAATGTATCCATGGATCATTGATGCATATGCATTTGTTCCCATAGATTTCCTAAAAGGACAAAGATTAGAAACACTAATAACACACATGTTCTTACATGCAGACGTACTACACATTTTTATGAACATGTATTTCTGCTGGGTATTTTGTGATGACCTCGAAAACGTTTACGGACATGGACTATTTTTCATTTTTTATATTTTCTCTGGAATTGGTGCAGCAGCAATTCATGCAATGCTCACAGCAATGATTTTACCAGATCTTCTCGATATTGGGTGTATAGGTGCATCTGGTGCATTATTTGGAGCACTAGCAGCATATGCAATTTTCTTCCCCAAGAGAAGATTATATATTCTCTCTGTATATGGTGTAATTAGAGTAAGAGCCTGGCAATTTGCATTATTCTATTTCTTGATCGAAACAATATATGTTGCACTAGGTGTGAACGACTACGTAGCTCATACGGCTCATTTTGGAGGATTCATCACTGGACTTCTTCTAGCGATGATATACAAAGTCACAAAGAAACCAAGGATTTACAAGACTCCTCAACATTGGTGGTGATTATTACTTTCTTGGAGACATTTTTATTCATTTGTTTTATTCCAGAAATTTAAGATTGTTTTAAATTCAGGTAACTTTCGTTAGTCGTTTGAATTTTATTATATTCTTATTTAAAGTCTTGAAAATTAATGCAATAATAAATAAAAATTTAATGATATAATATTCGTTTAGTGGTGTATTTTTATGAAAATTTTCTTCGATATGGAAATGTTTCGACGATCTAACAAGTTTTTCAGTAACGCTGAGATAATAGCCATTGGATATGCTTTGGTTGCATCAAATTTGAACTATGTTATCAAGAAACTAAAAGACTACCCAGATATCTTTCTAATAACTACGTGGAAAGAGGGTAATGAAAAATCAGTAATTACCAAGTTTTATAATATTCTTCGCGAGATAGGAAGAAACCAGAGGATTACATTGATAGGATATGGTGTCTTGATTTATGATATTCCCTTTTTAATACAGAAGCTATACTTTAATCAAATTGATGACCTGAAAAATTTGAATGAGTTCTTTCATGATTTAAGAATAATCGATTTACGCTTAGTAGGTTTAATGTATAACAACATGAGGTTTTCCGGATCTTCTCTAGCGGAAACTATGAAAAAGATAGAATATCAGGACAGAATTCTTCAAAAGCCAAAAGAATTTATGCTAGGTTCTTCAATAAGCGAGCTTTATAAGCAGAGAAAGTTTAAGCAGATTGAGGAGCATCTGATAAACGATATAAAGATGACAATATATTTATATCGTGCATTGTGCAATTCAATAATTAAGAAATTACCTAAAAGAAAATAATTAAATGCATATTCTATTAATGCAAAATAATTTAAATATATTTTCACTTAACTGTGATAATCATCAGCACACGACTGCTACTCCTAGTTTTCTTAATTCAGTTATTTGATGTTTGGGAATACCATATCTTTTTCTTCCTAATGTGATAATACCAAGTAGCCTAAGTTTAATTCTTTCACCGTGTGCTCGAGGAATTCCCGTTTCGATGAGATTAACATACTTTAGTTTTCTATACTTCTTGGCTAATTCTATAACTGGAGTTATATCAATGAATTGCTCTGTATAGCTGAGATCTAGCCACTCAAGATTTTCAAGTTCTGTGAGAGGTGATAAATCTACTGCTCCAATTGCCGTCAAATCAAGTGCTTTTAATTTCTTTAAGTGTTTGAGAGGCGAGAGGTCTTTGATATTTTTGCATCCTTCAAGATTAAGAGTTTCGAGATTTGTAAGTTCGGCTATAGGTGAAAGATCGCTAATTTCTGTTCCACTTATGTCTAGTACTTTCAATTTTTTGAGCTTACTGAGTGGAGAGAGATCTTTGATGTTTTTGCAACCACTGAGATTAAGTTCTTCTAAGTTCTCTAGTGCGGCAATCACCGATAAATCAGAAATATTAGTTTTCCTTAAATCTAACTTCTTCAAACTCTTTAACTCACCTAGTGGCGAGAAATCCTTTATTTCATCACAAAGGAATAGATGAAGTTCTTCTAAGTTCTTTAAAGGTTTAAGAATAGATAAATCGGATATTGGTGTATTTGAGAGAGATAGTTTGCGTAATTTAGTTAATTTCTGTAATGGTGAAAAGTCTTTAATATTTCTGCATCCATCCAAATATAGTTCCTCAAGATTAGGTAATTCTGTTAGTGGTGAAATATCAGATATTTGTGTTTCATACAGATAAAGAATACGTAATTGCTTTAGGTTTGTAAGTGGTTTTAAGTCTTTCACATTGTAACAATAACTCAAGTCAAGTTTCTCAAGAGCGTCTAATGGTGAAAGGATCGATAGGTCTTCAATTGGCGCATATCTTAGATTTAATGATACAATGCGATTGTTTTTGACTTCATACTCTGGTTTTTCACCAACAATCTCGGTCAATTTATCTATAACTTTAGCGTCTTTTTCAACTAATTCAGAACTAGCTGTAGTTACCATTTTTATTTGCACCTAAAAGTTAAAAATATAATATTTAACATGATGATTCTAAAAATATTAGTATTTTCAAAATTTCAAATTGCAAAGTTCAGTAT
>JAHKLH010000256.1 GCA_029856635.1 Candidatus Njordarchaeota archaeon | reverse complement strand
ATCCTTTAATGATTCCCTCCAAAGCTGTAGTTGATGCAACAGGTCATGATGCGGAGCTATTAAAAATTGGACAAGAAAGAATACCTAATTTCCCATTTAAAGTGAAAGGACATAAGGGAATGTATGCCTATGAGGGGGAAAAACTAGTCACAGAAAAATCTGGTGAAGTAATTCCTGGATTATACGTTACAGGAATGGCTACAGCATCTTTATATGGACTTCCACGAATGGGACCGATCTTCAGTTCAATGCTTCTATCTGGGAAGAAGGTAGCCGATGAGATCATCCGAAAACTAAAATGACAGATCAAATAATTCAGATCATCTTTTTTCAGTCGGAGCAAGTATCGCAAAATCAGGACAATATCTCGCACACAAATAACATTTTATACATTTGTTTTCATCTAGTATTGGATAATGAACACCATATGAATTAAAGTCCTCACTCCATCTTAGAGCCTTTTTAGGACAAATATGAATACAAATCCCACACCCTTTACAAAGCTCGGGAATTATCTTTGGAAACATTTTCTTTTCCATGTCTCACGCCTTTGTTCTATAAGGAAATCTATTATGACTTTATCTATTGTATATGTTAAAACTTTAGGTGTAAAAATGCGTCGGATAAAAATATCAAGACTAGAGGCAGGAGTAGCAATTATGTTAAGTGCCATATCAATGATAATCTCAGCGATTTCAGGGTTCATAGAGTTAATGATTTCATTGCAAGCAATCAAAAAGGAGGTAATTGAATTTTTTATAACGGGAGTAACTATTGGTTTATTTTGTGCATTCATTTTAGCGGGAATTGTTTTAAATACACGACTTCGTGAATACCTTGTTTACTCATTGCGTGCATTAACGTCTTTCTTCTTAACTATTGCAATCCTTGGATTAATAATTCTTCTTGCTAATATTCCAGAAAATCTGGTGGATTACCTCGGGCGCTGGAAGCCCATAGCAGATACAATTAGTCAAACTGCGCTTTCAATTCTTATTGTTTTCGTTGTTTTTTTGTTCATTCTTTATGGAATGGGTTTGATTAGAGAAAGACACGCTCGGTACATATCCCAGTTAAGAACCGCCATATTAAACATAGCAGGAGCTACGGCAAGAATACGTGAAGCTACTGTTAAGGCTACAATTGAACGCCATGTTAGAAATATTCAACAAATTCTCGCAGGGATGGCACGAGGTATGTTCTTAGGTAGATGGGATGCTGCAAGGATCATGTGGGCGACACTTTTATTGACTGGATTACTTATCTCGTTGCTTATTATATTGCCTGCTTATGAAACACTACTCTCATGGTTCTTGGTATTTATCATCATTCTCATAATATGTGCTTTCTTAATAATCATTGATTCATTACGAACAGAAACTTTACGTTCAAGATTATTCCCCTCTTGATTTTTACGGACTTTTTTACATATTTATATACTTTACGTACAATGCCTTATTACATATTTTTCAGTTAAGGGGGTGAATGAAAATGTCTCTTTGGAACTGGCTTAAAAGCTTACCGGGACCACAGATTAAAGTCGAACCACCTGGTCCCAAATCCAGAGAGATTATTAAAAAAGGTGAAAAAGTTTTAGCAACATCCACCAGAGAAGAATTCTATCCAGCCATTGCCAAAATGGAAGGGGACGTAATCTGGGATGTCGACGGAAACATCTATATTGATTTCTTTGCAGGCGTGGCCGTACTGAATGTGGGAAGTAGAAACCCTGAAGTAATCCAGGCAATTCAAACACAACTTAATAGGTTTATTCATGATGCTCCCCAAGATTTTTATGATGAGATCCAAGTCATCGCAGCTGAGAAATTAGCATCAGTCGCACCTGGTAATTTCTCAAAAAAAGTATTCTTCGCAAACTCAGGAGCAGAGAGTGTAGAATGCGCAATGAAAGTAGCACAATTGGCGAGAAAAGCACATTGGTTTATTGCATTTGTCCCATCGTTCCATGGAAGAACACTAGGCTCCCTCGCTTTAACGGCATCTAAGAAAGTTCATAGAAAAGGTTATCTTGTATATCCATATGTCGAGCATGTACCGTATTCATACTGTTATCGTTGTCCCTATAAACTAACTCCAGATGTATGTGATGTCTGGTGTGCAAAAATCATCGAAGAAATACTTTTCGAACACTATATTGATCCAAATGATGTTGCTGCTATTTTTGTTGAGCCCATCACTGGAGAAGGCGGTTATGTCGTTCCACATCCAAAATTCATTCCAACATTAAGGAAAATTTGTGATAAACACGGAATTCTCTTAGTATCTGATGAAGTTCAAATGGGATTCGGTCGCACTGGCAAGTGGTGGGGCATACAAAACTTTGATGTTGTTCCAGACGTAATGACTTGTGCAAAATCCATTGCAGCTGGTGTGCCTTTAGGCGCTTGCGTATTCAATGCAAAATACGACTTCCCGTATCCTGGTGCACATTCATCAACATATGGAGGTAATGCTTTAGCTCTAGCAGCGATGGTAAAGGTTATTGAAATTATTGAAAGAGAGAAATTATACGAACGTGCCAGAAAATTAGGTGAGCAGGGATTAAAGAAATTAAAGGACGAGCTTGAGGATAATCCTATTGTTGGTGACATACGCGGTCTTGGTTTAGCTCAAGGAATCGAAATTGTTAAAGATAAGAAAACTAAAGCATTTGCACCTGATTTGCGCGATGAAATCATAAAGAGATGCGTAAAGAAAGGTCTTCTTCTACTTCCGTGTGGAAAATCCACAATACGCATTGCACCGCCATTAATTATTCGCGAAGAAATGTATGAAAAAGGCTTAGACATAATCATTGATAGTATCAAAGAAGTTTCAAAATAAAGCAACCTAATAAGGCCCATCATTATTGTT
>JAHKLH010000255.1 GCA_029856635.1 Candidatus Njordarchaeota archaeon | reverse complement strand
TTATGATTATTTCCTTGTTATACCCGCACCTATGATGACCATAGAAGAAATTTTTAGATTTGTTGTAGCAGATGAAAATCATGGGCTTAAACCGAATTTACAACCTTATGGTAGACGTTTACGTATGAATATATGTAGTCTCGACATAGAAAGTGCTGATAAGCTTTCCCAATATGTCGTTAAACTTTATGAATGTAAATTAGTTTCTGCGGAATTCAATCGTTGGAAACCAATACTTTCACATGTAGAAAAACGATTACTTACTCTAATCAAGACATTCGCCCCGAGGGTATCAGAATTATACGATTATTTTGTGGTTTCACCAAGATTAAAGAGGGAAAAGGTATTGGAAAACTTGTATCTCAAAATTCTTGAAAATCGTGGTTTTATAAAACGTCGTGGCGAAAACATTAAAATCGTGAAGCTAGATGAATTAGTGAAAGAAGCGGAGGAAAGAGTTAATACACTTAGGAGGGAAGTTATTGAAGATGAATTATTAAGAAAGGTAGGTTTTCTAGTGTCATTTAAGAAGAGAGATCCCAGAGGTAGAGTAATTTCAATAGAAAAAGCTGTTGAAATACTCTCGAATATGTTTAAGCATGCTTTTTCTCTATACGAGGAAACTGATAAACGAAGATTGTTAAATTCTGTAATTAGATTATCACTTCACGTTGAAGGACTTATCAATGAAATACAACGTGCAATTGAAAGAATGCAAAACCTCATTGAATCAATCGAAAATGATGTCAGTCATGGTTTAAGAATAATACAAGATATTAAGGAAATAATAAACAAACATGACTATTTAAGAGATTCAATAGAACTCGATTTAGACCAGTTAGAGGAATATAATAGACTAAAAATGATAAAGAAAAGATTGCAATTATTAAGGGAAATGAATAAACAAGAAATTCAAAGTTTGATAAACAAAGTGCCTAATAATTTACGCAAAGAATATACCTTAAAGCAACAAGAATTTCATTACAATATTCAATTATTCCTTATCTCAAAATTACACGAAGAATGTAAGGAACTCTTAGATTCCATCGAAAACGGTTATAACCAAATTAGAGATAGAGTTGAAAGACTTGAGGAAACATATTCAAGTTTCTTTAATCGCATTAAAGAATTTGATATGCGTATAAAAGACATAGCAAGTCGATTTGGCGTCGATCATAGTAAAATTACGTTTGAAATCCATCCAGGTAAAATTATACTTGGTCATAAATATGAATTAAAAACTCTAGATGAAATTCTGAATCCAATTAATGAATTAGATATTCATAGGGAAGATTTACACTCTTGCAATGAAAAAATGAAAAAACTTATAGCAACACTAGATGAAATAATAAGAATTTCCACGGACATCAAATCATTACAGGATGAAATAATAAGCGAGGCAGAACGTAAGAATTTATATGAAGATGAAATTCTCTGCATAACCGAATATGACAAGACAAAAAGAGCTTGTAGAGAGATCTTTGAGCAATTCTTACAAAAACTTAAAAAGCTATCAAGCGATATCATTGAGCCACGAGATTTGAAAGAACGACTCAGTAAGAAACTTGTAGTATTAAAGGGGATTTTAGATGAAATAAAGAGAATTCTTGATAGTTATAAATCAAAGCTAGAAAGTACTAAGGAGATTGTTTCTCATAGAATAAATAAAATAAAGAAGATTATTGAGAAAATTTACGAAAACATTAAACTAATAAAAGAAAGGAAACTCCAAACAAGAGCATATGAATTATGCAAAAAAACTGAAAATGCTTTAAAACGTCTAGAAGATCTTGTTGAAATCGAAAAGAAATTAGAAAATATGATGAAATTGCTTGAGCAACACATAGACCCAGTAAGAAATATAGCAATTCAGGTATTGGAAAACTTATTAAAAAGGACAGGAAAAGTTACTTTCGATTTATGGTTAAGACAATTCCTCATAGAAGCTAAACAAAATCTCGGAAAGGAAAAACTTACTCCAGAGGAGCTATGGAAGGCTATTGAAACTATTTTATCACATAATTACATTATAATAATTCAAGCACGAGCAAAGCGACATCAGATACGAGGACATCTCTAAAGACCATTTCGTTGCTTTACCAAAAATAAGTTAAATGCTCGCATAGAATTCAAGTTATAAAGTAAAAGAATATTCATCATCTTTGAGGCATGTGGAACATCTTTGTTTTAAGGTTGTTTGGCGTGATAATGGTTGGTTTGGTGGTCTTTATTCTAATTCTCGGATTGATGCACCTTGCACTAGTTTTGAGTTCATAAGGAATATGATGAATAAGTATGGTGTTTGTGGTAAGCGTAAGCATATTTAGTTTTATTGTGTGGATGAGCATGTAGCATTTAGTGCGTGTCGAGTAAGAATACATCAGGGCATTTTAATCTCAAAATTTACATCCCGGAGAAAGTATTGTTTTTCTTGTTGCATATAACCCAAAAAATTTAAATAAAAATACATTCGTTGGTGTCTACTTAGTCGATAAAATTGAGTATGATTACAATTATTCAACATTTGGTTGCACAGGGACAAAATATGTTATAGTCACAAATAAAGAGAAATCAGCATTTTTAAATCCTGATTTATGTGAGGTTCCTGAAAGATTACAGAGAGGGTTAAGAGTTGCCAGAATCAATTTTATTTATATTGATAATAAGGAAGCGTGCAAAGTTCTTTTAGAAAATATATATAAGCATGTTAAATGGCTTATAGATGAAAAATGAAACCTCAAGATCGTGAGTTAAAGATGCTCCTCAAGAAAAATAGAAAGAAAATATCAGCCATTTAATTAACTTGATGTTATTATCTAGTATTCTGATTTTTTGGGTCGTAGGTAATCTAGTACTAAGAACATGATTTTTCTCCTAGTTG
>JAHKLH010000254.1 GCA_029856635.1 Candidatus Njordarchaeota archaeon | reverse complement strand
CAAATGCAAAAGAAAAATCAGGCTTAGGTTCTCTCTCAATAAGATCCCCAGGGTATAATAACTCTTGAGATTCCGCAAGAACTTTTTTCAAAATTGTAGTAATTGAACTCATATTGTTCTACCCATAGTACAAAATATCATGCAAATTGTTCTATATATAGTACACTTATTCAAAACTTATTATCGTTAGTTTTGCGAGTAGGTTTTGGTAAGCTCCTCATTTGTTTCATTATCTTTTATCATGAGAATTCTATGTAATAATGTATTCATCTCTAGTATTGTCGAGGAATCAATGATTAGTAGATCTTTAGGGCAAATTTAGGTAGGGAGAATATGTTAAAAATACTAACACTCTTGTTTATAATATTGCACTTTGTGAAATTTGCTGAAGTTTCAACCTATTTTGCTACTAGATTGTTGATATATCGTTCAAAAACGTCTTGAGGAAATCTGATTAAATGTTCTATTCCTCAAACAAATTGGTAATAAAATACAATACAGGGCAACTTTAAAAAGCGCGGTGTAGTAAATATGAGCAAAATTGAATTGCTCTTATTTTACACTTTTGCATTTATAAGTTTCAAGATTCTTAAATTGTTTTGTAATTAAATTAGTTGTGATGAACTAAAAATCATTAGAAATCAGAATCAAATTAGCAACAAAATAATACAAGACAAAAGTTTTCGGGGAAGTGCAAAAATATCATTAAGAACGTCAAATCATTAAATCGGAGATTCTTAAATTATACACTTGAACGTAAAGCATGTTAAAGGTGTAGCTTAAACTACGTCAAAATACTAATTTCCATTATTAAGATATTCTAATTCGCGAAAACTCTTTCAATAAATTTCATCAATAAATCGCACATTATGTTCTCTGAGGACATCTATGAAGTTTCTCATCTCTCTTTCTAGTCTTAAAAATAGTGGTATGGCCTCTAATCTTCTAGCTACAGCAATAACAAATCTATCAGCCATAGAAATCCTTATGCTTTTTCTAAGTTCTCCTGCAAATATAGCATCCTGTATTTCAAAATTAACGATATTAAAACCAGCCACGCTTGTTAACCATGTCACATACCGAACTGCTTCTTCATTTGGATTCTCTATTCCTGCCTCTCTGTAAATTCTTGTTGCTACAAAGACAAGTTCAGCTATTGTAATGTATGTTATATATGCACGAACTCTTCTGTTTCTAACATCATTAAAAAATCTTTCTAATGCATCTGTATATGGACTATCCACATCCAGGTATTCTGCTAATACGCTTGTATCCACAACAAACCTAGTGCTCAAATTTCATCTCCTCTTTCTTTATGTTTCTAACTATTTCCGACACTTTACCACCTAGCTTAACACGCTTGGGAATAAGTGGAGTTAATATTATCTTAGATTCCTTAATTTCCACAAGAAGACTGTCTCCCTCATTTACTCCGACTGCCTCTCGGACCCATTTGGGTAATACAATGATTCCTTTCTTATGAACTTTTAGTATATTTCGCAATAGATTCACCTCAATAATAGTTTAACTTAATGAAAAATTCTAAACATTATAATATAGTTAAGATAAAATATAATGGTTAAGAAATCTGAATGATTATAATTAAAAATCAAGTATACTTGATGTTTACCCATTGCTGATGATGACTTGATCGATCTAGTTTTGTATATGATTATGGTATATTGCAACCACAGTTATAATTTAAGATTTTCTGATTTAACAAGTTAAGAGAATTACTTACGTGAAATAGGTATATTTGATTTCTTAAGGGTCCCTTAGATTCCTCTGTTCATTCTAATTAATTTTGCAAGCTAATTTAATATCTTCTGTTTTAATATAGGAAATAAGCACATACTTTATGAGTGGTAGTTGTCTATTCATAAAATCCCAATTAGCTCTTTCTTTATAGTTTCTTCAACCCCTAAATTCTCGTAAAAGCTCTTTTGATTCTTCCATGTTCACTTAAAACAAATACGTTATTATCTTAATTTATTCTACATAAAGCAGTATCTAGGAAATTTGAAAAATTAGAAGTAACACTAATTGAAATAATAAGCAAAATACATCTTAAGCATTGGTAATTAATTAGATATAATTATAGATAAATAATTTTCCAATAATACTAATTAATTCATAAATAAAATATGAGAAATCTCTGTAAAAAGGAAAAATTAAGAGACGCCTAGCGTTTCTTTAGTATGATAAAAGCAAGAATCAGAATTGAAGCAATGGCCGCTATAATTGATGCAGCAAGAGAAGCCCAGTAAGACCAAGGTACAGCAGGAGCGACGGGATAATTAGTAGAATCAAGAGGATTTGTGCCATGAAGAACTTCTAGGCCATCCTCATATCCATCACCATCAGTATCGGGATTCGTTGGATCTGTACCTAATAAAAATTCATTGATGTTAGAAAGACTATCATTATCTAAGTCTAATGATGCATCATTACTATCTGTTGGATCAAGTCCATAAGCAACTTCCCATCCATCAGGAAGTCCGTCTCCATCTGTATCAGCATTAAGTGGATGCGTATTATGATAATATTCCTCAAGATTTGTTAATCCATCTCCATCTGGATCCTGAGAAGAATCATCCTGATGCGGGTTTAGTCCATATTTAATTTCCCACCCGTCTGGAAGCTGATCATTGTCAGTATCTGGATTAGTTGGGTTTAGGTTATATTGATACTCTTCAAGATTTGTGAGTTCATCATTGTCTAAGTCCAGTAATGAATCACTACTGTTTGTAGGATTGAGCCCATAAAATACTTCCCATCCATCTGGAAGACTATCTGAATCTGTGTCTGAATTAACTGGATTAGTTTTATGTTGATATTCCTCAAGATTAGTTAAACCATCTCCATCAAGATCCTCGAATGAATCATTTTGGT
>JAHKLH010000253.1 GCA_029856635.1 Candidatus Njordarchaeota archaeon | reverse complement strand
TCTCTTCTTTGCTCAGATCTCTATATTTTTGGTCCGCGTTTGATCGGCGTTGGACCTCTTTCATATATTCAAGAGAAGCGAATTCGAACATCTGTACTCCCTAGCTATCAGTATTAAGTAACTTTATAGTCAACCTGTGTTTAAAAAGATAGAGATTACCTGGAGGCTATAATACATGTGAATCTTACATCAGCTAATATTCAGGACAAACATGTGTTCCAGATTATGTGATACATCAACGTTAATGAAAAAGATACCATTTTTCTCTACGATATCGCGGGCAAGATTTCTCCTATCAGTATGACCAAAGAAAACATAACGTACAATATCGCTATATTTGAGTATTTCTAGTCCTAGTTTCTCGCTGCCAAGATAAGCGTTCCAGAAATCCTCGGGACTATTTCTCGTTAAGACAAATTCCCGTAAAGGGACAAAGTGAAGTAAAACTATGACTCTTTTAACCTCAGCCATTTTCAATCGATTTAACTGAGCTCTGAGTTTTTTGAGATGAATTTTTAGGATGTCTTCAACTTTCATATTAAATTTTGTGTAGATGAAGTCGTTCCATTGGTATCCCATGTAATAACCGCTGTCCAGCACCCATCTATTCATTCTAAAACTCCATGGTGCGAAACTGTAATCATACCATCCAGGTACTCCTGCAAAACCAATATCATCTATAACGAATTCTTTATCCCATAGGAGAATATCATTATACTCCCGGAGAATTTTATCGTAAATTTCGATCAAATGCCAAGAAGTTAAGCCTTTTTTAATCATACTTTTTGATAGCCAAAAATCATGATTTCCCATTACTGCTAAGATTTTTGCGCTAGTTCTCCTATGCACTTTCGCCAGGAAGTCTCTAAGATACTGTGCATTACCGTAATTCAGTATGTCCCCACATAGCAATATTAGATCGAGATCCTCTTTCTCTATGACGTTTAAGAATTGGTAGAAGAGTTTTCCCTCCCGTGGATAATGTAAATCTCCTAGAGCAATGAGTCTCATGGCAAAACCCAGCCTTCGTTTTTATTTAGATTATATAGAATCCATTAACCAGCAATATGCGTAATAAAATTTGCATGTCATTCTATAAAGTATACTAGTCCACCTCTTTTCTCGTAAATTCCTGCTTGCTTCGCATCACTTGTTACCAAAGCACTTCCTTCTTTTTCTGCTAATGCAATATATAAGGCATCATATATTGCGATTTTCTCTCTGAAGGATATCTTCACCGCATCCTTTAGTATCTCAAGTTCATCAACCAAAATTATGTTTGTTCCTATTAACTCTAATAATGCGTTTAGTTTTTTCATAGCATCTTCTCTGTTAATTATTTTCCTAATATATGCTTTCCATATAGCATTACTAACTTCTTTCACTACATGATCAACACTCTTTGCATTAATCAAGTATCTTTCAACTTCCAGCCAATTCGGCTCCTTAAGAATATATTTCGCCAATGCAGATGCATCAATTACTATCACGATCCTCCCTCACAGCAGCTGTAGAAAAGCCTAGAGGCACACCTCTTGTCTCACTAATAATTTTCGAAACTTTCTTCAGTTTTTCTTCCGCTTCTAGCAACCTAATCTTCTCAATTAGAAATTCCCTGAGCAACTTGCTCCAATTAACTTTATTTCGATATCGTCGCATTTTTTCTTTTATTTCCTTTGGAACCTTAAAAGAAACAACTTCACTCAATGGTATTACCCTTTTGTAATACTATTTATCCTACTATATGGTAATAGATGATAAAATTATATTAAACTTTTAGTTAAGAAGCTAAGAATTTAGGCTACTCCTATAAATTATAGAGCTAAATATAAAATTATGGGATTGGTTTTTCAAAGAGTCGAAGAAAGCTCTTTTCTTCGTCAATTCGTGCGGCAATACCTCGGCTTTCGAAAAACTCATATAACTCTTTAACTAGTGTTTCCCAACTCGGTACTTTTTCCACATTAATCACTGTGAGACTTAATCGAATTGAAAAAGTGTACTCTGGCATTATTTTTTGTGTGAGTTCTTGGAAAGTCTCTGCTACATATTTATCTCCGAATTTAAAACCCTTATCTAGCAAAAATTGCACCGCATTATGCAATTTCTTTGCATCGAGAAGCCTAGCTTTTCTTTTTGGTATTCCATTCCAGAATAAATTTGAGATATAATTAATCGTTTTCTTAAACGGATTTATGCGTATTGTAGCATCTTCATCAATTGTAACTTCGATTACGGCATCTAAAACGGATAATATTTCTATTTGTCTCGGTTTTTTCTCGCCAAGATCTATCTCAAACCAGAAATTATCTCTTCGTCCTCTTAACTCCCTCATTATTTCATCGGGAATATATTCCTTAAACCTGAATATTGCCTCGTCTAAATTTATTTCCGCGATTCCTTCTCCATCCGCCTCCCATAGTCTCCATTTCCATTCTCTTTTCTCTATTTCTTCTAATAGTGAGATAATCTCATTCTTATCTTTAATTAATTCTAAGAACGTTTTCTTACTAATATGCAATGGGCCTTTAAAGCGAATTCTAATTATATTATCTTTCTTCTCAATTTGTATCTTCATTTTAATGCACCAATATGGTATTCTATCATTCTGATATATAAGTGGAAATACCTCGCGAATTTCGCGAAAGAAAAATTAATGCCAACAATTCTCAACAAATATTGACTTTACTCAACTAAAAACTGACATCGGATTAAGCTTAAATTCTTCATCTTCAAAGTTTCTTGTTATTAAAATTATATCACGCCATAATGAGTATTTCTTAGGATCAGAAAAATTTTTATATTCTGCAGTTATACTACAATATAGTGTAGTTCATGATACTATAGTTTAACTTCAGGATGGTGGAGATGAATGGAGTAGTTGTGACACGCAATCTCACGAAGATATACCGAACTAAGATACCAAAAGGACT
>JAHKLH010000252.1 GCA_029856635.1 Candidatus Njordarchaeota archaeon | reverse complement strand
TAATAATGCAAATCCGTATGACATTATCAAAAACAAAATGAAATTAAAAGCCCCAAGTAGCGCATTTCTAATAATTAATGGAATTCCAAGGAATACTACCATGAATGCTATTGTTAATAAGCTAAATACGAAATAAATTACAAGAGAATAAGCTACTAAACCGAGCGGTAAAGTCCACTCTTTAATCGGAGCAAGAAATATTTGCTCAAGAGTTCCTCTTCTCTGTAAACGTACGAAGCCAAAAGCTACTTCTGAAAGCATTATTTGAAAAACTAAGTAAGCTACGATACCCCAAAGTATCATATTACCAACAATAATTTCGTATCCAGAACCCGTGCTAAACATCATTGCGAGAACTGCAAAGGATAAAATCCAGAAAAGAAGATTCAAGATAGCGCCAATGTAGCTTAGGGGATACCGCATCTCGATTTTTAAATTAAATTTTGCAATAGTTACTATATCCCTAATAACACTCTTTGCTTTCATATTAAAACACCGTGATTTCTCCCCTTTGTCTTAATTCTTTTTCAACACGTTTGTACATGTGCATTCCAAGAAGAGGCCAGAGAAAAGCGTACACAATCAAGAGGATTAAGTCAATTTTTGGATTAAATATGAAATTCAAATGGAATATGATCGCACGAGCATCCGCAATTGCTATTGTTATTGGAATCACAACTGCAATGGCTCTTGCAACGGGTGGTAGAATTGTTATTGGATAGAAAACGCCACAAATAAATACCATAAAAGCGGTCAAGAAATTGAAAAACGCCCAAGGTTCTTTCAATTTGAGAACTAATGCACCAAAGAATAATGCAAGACCCATCAATGGAATAATTCCTAAAACAACTACAAGTAGAGCTAAGACAAAATTTATAGAAAGAACATAATGAAGACAATTGAATAAAATTGCAATAATTGTTATGGATAAGAAGAAATTGATTGTCGAAATGAAAGCAGTGTAAAGTATTGCGCCCAATAAAAGCTCATAAACCTTAACTGGAGTAAGCAAAATCTGCTCAAGAGTTCCGGTCTCAAGCTCCTCGTACAGCCACATTCCAAAGTCCCAAGTTATACCTGTGGAAAATCCCCATACAGCAGATCCGATTGCGATATAGAACAGGAATTCCCTTGTTCCAGCATAGTTGCCAAATATTTCTGCAGCTCTTTCAAGAGACCCAGCAATTCCAACTGCGAATAAAAATGGGATTACAGAGAAGATTATTGGAGCTATTATATCCAATATTATCCAGCCAGGGTATCTCGAATAAACTTTGAGCCTCATTTTGAAAATTGCTAGTATTGGTTCTGGATTCCATTTCATGTATCTCCCCTTATGCTAAGAGTTTTCCAGTATAATAGAGAAACACGTCCTCAAGAGTAGGCTCTTCTGGTTTAATATAGTGTATTTTCACGCCATTATTTAGTAGAATTTCCATCATTGGTGGTAAAATTTCTCTAGGATTGTCACATATTACTCTGATTCTAACTATCTCCCCTTTTTCCGATGATGTAACATCCCACGCTATCTTATGTACACCATCAATTTGCTGAATTTTTTCTACAATAGTTTTTGGATTAGAGCAAACAATATCAACTTCAACCGCACTTTTTCCTTTTATTGTTCTTTTGAGTTCATCTGGTGTTCCAATTGCAACTATCCTTCCTTCATCAATTATTGCGACTCGATCACAGAGTTCATCTGCCTCTTGCATAATGTGAGTAGTTAGAAAAATCGTTTTTCCTTCTTCCTTTAATTTCTTAATTTTTTGTCTAACTTCAATGGCTCGTCGTGGATCTAGAGCTACTGTTGGTTCATCGAGAAAGATTATTGATGCATCATTAATCAATGCTTTTGCAAAAGCTAGTAAGACTTTCTGACCGCTAGAGTATGTTTCCACGAGTCTGTCAATGAACTCTTGAATACCTAGGAATTCAACGATTTCATTGATGCGTTTCTTCAATATATCTTTTGGGACTTTATAAAGAGAGCCGAAGAATTCAAGATTTTCTCTTCCAGTTAGCTTCCAATAGAGAGCACGTTCTCCCATTAACATGACCCCAACACTTTTCCGAACTTCCTCTGGTTGCTTGACAACGTCAAATCCATTCACAATTGCACGTCCGGCGTCAGGAAGTAAGAGCGTCGTTAAAATTTTTATCAATGTGGTTTTTCCTGCTCCATTTGGACCTAATAAGCCAAATATCTCTCCTTCATTCACACTGAATGATACTCCTTTTAATGCAATTACTCGTTTCTTCTTTCGTCTGAATAATCCAATAGGTACTTTAGTTTCATATATTTTCTTGAGATTTTCTGCGATAATTACTGCATGATGCTCTGTTGTTTTCATGATACAATCCCTTGTAATTTTACTACTAAGTAATATACAAATAACCACTTATAAAGTATTATATATAAAAGATCATAAAAACGAAGATCCTCAACTCTTGTTCAAGCTTGTGTTTTCATCAGATATCTTTTTAGTTAATTTCTGATATTTTTGGTGGGAGAAATATGTCACGTGAGGAAGAATTAAAAAAGAAGACTAAGATAAAGAAACGACGCAGAATTGGGTATATGCGCATAATACGTAAGCTTGGGAAATACGTGAGGGTCGAAGATGGGAGTTCGAGTTAAAATTAGAATACGCGTGGGTTCGCGTGAAATAATTACGATTGCGCTTGTAAATCTGGATTTGAAAGTACTGAACCTGATATAGCAATTCCAGTAAACGTCGCTGAAAGTTTAGGAATTTGGCCTCCAAGAGAATTTAAGTTAGAAGAAGCTACAACTGCGAGAGGTATTGCACAATTATACGTTTTACGCAATGTTGCTGAAGTATCTTTAATTTTAAATTCAAAGGAAGTTTCCAAAAGGGGATGCAATCTGCTGATTAATCCACATATCGATGAAGTATTACTATCTGATTACAT
>JAHKLH010000251.1 GCA_029856635.1 Candidatus Njordarchaeota archaeon | reverse complement strand
TATGTTTATAATAGGGTAATCCTTTAATTTCTCCAATTATGTTAAGAAGCTCTGCAATTGCCCCCCACAATTTCTCCCCTGCTTGCGTTATTTCACCTTTTTTTAATAGTTCATCAGTTTCAGCAATATATTTCCTAAATAGGCTTAGATATATCATAATTCTCTCTTGTGGATCGAGTTTATCCTTTACCAAACTAACTATGAGATCCTCTGGGGCTACTTGAAGATCACGTGCTATTTTCATTAGTACATTTGCAAGTATTCCAGATATTTCTATTTTTGATTGTTCCTTCACTTTAACTCCCAAATATTAAGGGTTGTAACACTATTAAGAGAACACAATCACAAATAGGAGTATAATAATTCAGATATTAATTAATGAGAAAAGACTAAGTCAAAAGTCATTCATATTCGCATATAATTGGTGACTCTATTCTCGTACGATATGGAAGCCACCTTTAAGAACTCTATTTTTCTAGAACTCGCTCTATTTCTAAATAATTCATAACTATATAAAACAAGAGATCGTTTAATTTAAATCCGTATCTTGGACATTTAGATTTAGAAACATTGGTGTTTTGAATGAAAAAAAGCATAATGATATTTTTAGGGATATTACTTTTGCTTTTTGCTCCTGTAAATCATGTGGCTCAACAGAATCAAGGCAAGGTAATTAGTAGCACGCATGATGTGGGTTGGGTAACAAGTGCAAATAGCAATTATACCTTAGATATATCACGCAACTTTTCCAGCAGTGAATGGGCTTCAGGAGAGTTCTCCCTTCATAATTCTTGGATTTTACAAGCTGAGTGTGGAGCTAGTTTACCAATAAATGTAAGTGTGGAATATCCAGTTAATGTAACTCCTGGCGAGAATGCTACAATCAATATTTCAATAACACCACTTGAAGGATATGTTTTCTTTGAAGTAGAAGGTGCACATGAACTACAACTTCATATTGAGAGTGAGACTCAAGCTGCTATTGGAATTGTATCGTATATGTTTTCTCTTATGTTACAGAATTTCTATGAAAGAAGTTGGAGATTTAACATTACAACACCTATTGGTAATGTAACACAAAACCTAACGGCAGAATTTATGCACGCTGGAACATTTGACTTGGCACTCGAAATAATCATGCAAACTCCTGTTGGAGAAAATATAACACACGAGCTAAACGTAAGTCATGGTGTTGATGTTCAACTGCTTTTTGATGTTTATGTGGTTGCACGAACAAAAATTGTTGCCACGATACATGTATATGGAACGGCATTAGAAGAACCAGTAAACATAACATTAGAATGGACCTCTGAAGGAACTAAACCAATTTATGTGCCAATTAAACCAAATGCCACTGAGAAGGATTCGCTCTATATTGATATAAATGTTGATTATGTGGTCGAGGAATTTTACATTGAGTTCAGTGACATTACAATGAACGTTACATTTGATAAAGAAAAACTTCAAGAAGGTGTGAGTAATATTACAACTGAATTCCCAGGTTTAAGCGAACAAATTATTGGGCAGATCAATCAGTTATTTAATGGAACATTTCCAATTCCTTGGAACGTATCCGAAACCGTTCCATTAGAGAGAATTCAAACGAGTAGCATACACATTAGAGAGGAAGATTCAAGTACAATAAAGAGCGAAAGTCCATATGATTCTACGTCTTTACTATTAACGCAAGCAACAATGAGTGTAATAAGCATCCCAGAAGCACCTACGGAAATATGGCGACCAGAGATCTTTATTGTAATTGCTTTAGTAGTTAGTGCGATTATTACGATCTACGTTATAGCATCTAAAAGAAGAAGCTAAGAACTCATTTTTAAGCTTTTTTAGCATCATTTTTGTACTTATTTTTTACGTGATATTAAATGCGCGCTAAGGAACCCGACATATTCAAGGCACTTGCACATCCGATTAGAAGAAAAATTCTCAAATATATTGCAGAAAAAGGAAAAGCTAGCTACAAAGAATTAACACAAATTGAGCCAAAACCAGGAGTATTATATCATCATTTGCGAATGCTTCGCGGGCTTATTTCACAAGATGATAAGAAAATGTACTATCTCACAAAGAAAGGGAAAATCGTTTACGAGTTCTTGATAAGTGAATCATTTGTCGAACCCTCTGAGAGATCATTTCACAAATTCATTACTCCACGTTTCTTATTTGAGCTTCTTGAAAATAAACTTGCCGCAATGGCTATGTTTTTTACCTTGATATCTACATTATCATGGCAATTAACTCGTGAATACATTCTAGTTTTTATGGTCATTCTCCCTTACAGCGCGCATTTAATTCCTAATTTTATAACTGCACTCATGAGTTGGATTCTAGGAGCCATAGTGGCAAACGTATTAGTTTATCTCTTCTACAAACGACGAGTTGGAATAATAGATTTAATAGTAAAATTCTCCCCTGCTTTTTTGATTCTTAACATCTTTCCACTAATTGTGGTAGGTTTAAAAAATCCGATTCTCGTCTATATTACGTATTTCGTTCTCCAATTCTTTGGTCTTTCCTTCTTAATATCGGCAATAAGCGTTGCCGCTAGATTATCACTAAGAGCTAGTCTACTAATCGTAATCACACTGCATTATACAGCAATTCTTATATGTATCGTCTTACTAATATTCTAGCAAATTTTTAATCATAATTTCAAAGTATTCCCAATCCTGAAAAACAAACCAAATAAACTTGTAATATAATGGTTACGTTTTTCCGTCTTCGAATATCCTATTGCATAGACAATTTTAGTTAATAATGAACATTAACGAATGAAGAAAACAAGAAATTATAAAAAATTTGATGGGGCACCCCCGGGCCAGCACAGGAGGTGATCCAGCCGCACCTTCCGGTACGGCTACCTTGTTACGACTTACCCCCCCTCCCAGGCGAGGCCCTCGACGGACCGGGATCTCCCCGACCCGCCTCAGGCCCC
>JAHKLH010000250.1 GCA_029856635.1 Candidatus Njordarchaeota archaeon | reverse complement strand
GAAAGTGGAACATTTGCAACGAAAATTTTATAATTATAGAAGGATAAAATTTCCCATAATCTTGGTACTTGCACATTTTGAGCAGTAGCTAATTTGAGCATGTTTTTTTGAGTTATTACATAAAATGAGGTAATTCCATGTTTTCCAGGATTTACTCCTGTCAATATTGATGTCCACGCAGCAGGGGTTGTTGGTGGAATTGTAGATATTAAAGTAAATTTATGGCTTTTAAATAATAAATTACTAAGGTTAGGAATGATTCCGAGTTTTTTACAAAAATTAATCAAATGCCAAGACATTCCATCAAGTCCTATGAATACCAATGGCTTCTTTTCTTTTTGTCTCATATTTGTCATCCATTGTTCTTTTTGATTAAAATTAATATTTACTCTACGGGAAACATTTTCAATAATTAAATCATCAATCTTTTCTTAAACCCAACGGCAAATATATTGAGCGATCTTGACGATTTTTTGGGCTTTTTGAGTTTTCCTGTTTCACCGTTTGTTTAATCATCAAATTTAACGAATGCTCATCGATTTCCTAGCCTAGATTGCATGCAAAAATTTAAGCTGTCCACTATTCAAATTAAAATCAAACAAAACGAGAAATTCCCCAGATGAAAGCATGCAAAAAGTCATCATGAGCGTATATTGAGTAAATGCGATTTTTTGATACATGTTATTTAAAACAAAATGACTTTTTCATATTGAAAAATTTTTAATATTTTTTATCCCTAATCTTATTCCCCTTTGTGATTGTTTTTCTTGTGTGTGGAATATGGAGGTATATAGATTAGAAATACGAATTTCAGAACAGATGTTGCTAAAAAATGTGATAAAAGAACTACGAGAGATTCCTCAAAAAGCAAACCTAGAAAAAACAAATAAACTTGTTAATGAATTACTGTCAGACAATACACTTCGTGCTATGCTTAATGCGGCAAATGTTTTGCTTGTAAATTACCTAAAATATAACGACCATGGTTGGAATCATTCTTGTATAACAGCAAGAAATGCATTAAAAATTTTACTAGTTTTGAATGATGCAGGAATAAAACCAAACATTGTATCTCATGGATTTGGAACATTTGATGATGCCGCATTCATAGTCGTACTTGCATCATTTCTTCACGATATTGGAAATATGTATCATAGGAAACTACATTATCTCAGCAGTGTGATTATCTCAGAGCCTATTATATGGAAATATATTAACGAATTCTATTACGACGAAACATTGAAGAAAAAATGGTTAATTTATGCACACATCACTAATGCGATCTTTAGTCATGATGAAACCGTACAAGCATTCACTATTGAGGCGAGTGCAGTTAAAGTTGGAGATGGTTGTGACATTGCTGCTGGTCGCTCTAGAAGACCATATAATTTAGGTAAAGTAGATATTCATTCAATTTCAGCACTTAGTATTCGAGATGTCCAGATTATGCGAGGAAAAGAAAAACCATTAAGAATACACATTGATTTGACAAATCCTGCAGGAGTTTTTCAGATTGAAGAAGTTTTGTGGCCAAAAGTTAAGTCATCTCTTCTTGCTGATAAAATCGAGATCGTTGCTACTGTAAATGGTAAGCCAATTCGGTTAAGTCGTATAATTGTATAGGAATTTTTTTCTCATATATTTTCCTTTTTGCAGATAACATTGTGTATAAAATGCGAAAACTTATTGCAGTAGTTGGTGATTCAGAAACAGATAATTTAGAAGAGCTTAAATTTGCTGAAAAAGTAGGGAAACTTATCGCCAAGAAGGGATTTGTGCTTGTATGTGGTGGCAGAGGAGGAGTAATGGAGGCAGCTGCGCGCGGAGCTAAACGAGTTGGAGGAATAACAGTTGGAATCTTGCCAGGATTTACAAAAGAGGAGGCGAATCCATTTATAGATATTGTAGTCCTAACTGGTATTGGATGGGCGCGAAATCAAATAGTGGTACTTTCTGCAGATGCAGTAATTGCAATTGGTGGGCGTTCTGGAACTCTTTCAGAAATTGCATACGCTTGGATGTATAATAAACCCATCTGCGCTGTTATTGGATTCGGAGGATGGTCCGAAAAACTGGCTGGAAAACGAATTGACGATAGGAGAAATGATATGATATATGTAGCGAAAACTATTTCTGATGTAGCTAGATTTTTAGATACAATTTTTATCCGTGAGAAAAAATGAATTACATTTTGTATTGTATAATCGCAGGAATAATCATAGGTGCGATTCAAGGAATACTTGAGTGGATACCCGTAAGTTCAGAGACCTTTGTTTTTCTAGCAGCAATCCTTTTGGGATTATCCCCATCGGAAGCATTATCCATTGCAATATTTCTTCATTTTGCTACTGCACTAGCAGCAATGATTCGTTTTAAACAAGAATATGAAGAAGCGATGATATCAATTTTTTGTGAGAACCAAAAAGGACGTAAATTGCTAATGTTTATCTTAATAGGGACATTTTTTTCAATAATTGTTGCATTACCTTTGAGATTATACGAAAACATATTACTAAAGAGTTTTTCACTAGACATTGTTATACTTCTGATAGGAGTTTTGATGGTTACCATAGGCCTTATAGTTTACAAAACAAGAAGAATTGGTAATAAAGCATTAATTAATATTACTAAGAAAGATGCTGCTATTATCGGATTTGCTCAAGGTTTTTCTGTATTACCCGGTGTGAGTAGATCAGGTGTTACAATAACAGCATTGTTATTAATGCAGTATAAAAACACTGAGGCGGTTAAAGGATCATTTTTATTATTGGCTCCAATTTCTATTTTGGCAGGATTATACGAGGTGTTTGTTACAAGAAGTGTTTTTATTGTTCCAACTTTAGTAATATCTGCCTTTGTTTTTGCATTACTTTTTTCTCTTTTGACTATAAAGTTCATGCTTAATGTTGCGCAAAGAATAAATGCCGGTAGTTTTCTGATAATGATTGGCATACTCTTCATGAT
>JAHKLH010000025.1 GCA_029856635.1 Candidatus Njordarchaeota archaeon | reverse complement strand
TAGCGAAACCATCAGCATCCGTTCCCTTTGCGAAAATACTCACATTCCACAATCCCTCTGATAATGTTACGTTTGCACTTGACCCTTCGGTATCTTCTGTGATTAGGCTTCCATTAGCATAGACTTCCCATTCAATTAATTCTCCAAATTCCTCTGGATAACTCCAATTTATGAGTATTCCTTGTCTATCGAAGTATGACATATTGGTTGGTGAAAGAATTTCTAAGGAAACACGCTGTATAGTAATGCTTATAAAAACACATACACGTGCTTTATTGCCAGCATAATCCTCAGCAATAGCAGTAATGTTCCATACACCTACATCTAAAATAACAGTTTTTTCTCCAATTCGATTCGAGGTTGAAACTATTTGACTTCCATTTATGTAAATTTTAACTACTTTAACTCCGTAATTATCACGTGCACTCCATTCAATAGTGATTTTCCTTGAGTGAGCTTCAGAGTGATTCTGAAGATTCACTATCTCAACTATTGGTGGTTCCGTATCATTTACATCAGGAGTACTTGGATCTGTGCCAAGAATCATTACTTCCGTGTAATCATCAGCGCCATCTCCATCAGTATCTACATTATTAGGATCTATTCCATGCTCAATTTCATAATAATTTGACAATCCATCTCCATCATTATCGAAAGACTCCGTGGAGCTCAAATTCCAATCATGCTCGAATACTCTTCTGAAGAATTGGCCAGCTTCCCCTGACGCTATAATAACTCCTGCTTCATGATTATCAATTAATCCTCCTTTTGACCAATTTATGCTTCCAATAAAAACGAGATAATCATCAACAATTATTCCCTTCACATGTGAAAAGAGATTTTCTTCTTGCGATGCATAACGAAATGCGGGGACAACATGAAAACCATAATCAGTAAAACCTGAGTTAACATCATCAAAATTACCTGGAAAGTCATCCTCGATAATAAATTGGACAGTAACACCCTTATTTGAATGAACTGACTTTAGAGTATCAATCAAGTCCGAAACTCCGGTGGAAGTTTCATATACATACATCTGCTGGATGTAAACACAATGATTAGCACTAGATAACATTGATTCCAATTCTGATACGGAATTATCTGGTGAGAAAACAGGAATTACTTTCTCAACCTCAAATACAAGAATATCTGTGAAATCGGGAGAATAATAAATAGTTCCCGTTGGAGTTATTTCATAACCTGTTCCATCCCTATTAGGATCATAATCAACGGCACTAGAATAATATAAATCAATGAATTTATTCACAAATGCTTGTGCAACGGTTTCATCCTTAATTGCAATAAACCAATTTCTTGCTGCAGTATAATAGTGAACTTCGCCTAATTCTGGAATACTTGTGGGGTCTGGTGGGATTGTCGTTTGAATAAAGTTCCCACTTCCAACAATTACAGTATTGTTGTCAATGACCATGAACTTCGCATGAAGAAGAGCACTTGAATTCTCCAAACGAATCTCGATATCATAACCATGTTGCTCCTTTAATTGATAGAATTTATATGCAATGTATCGATTATACTGGTCATTTGTTTCAAGAGTACCCAAACTATAACAATCATTTTCGAGAAGCAACCTAATTCTGACACCTCGTGCAGCAGCGTTCTTAAGCAGATTAAACAAATCTAGACTCCAAAATTCATAAACTGCGATTAAAATTGAATAATTCGCACTGTTAATAAATTGTTCAAAAAGCGAAAAAGCAGAATCTGGTCCAATAGCTACATAGACTAGGGATTTTGCCGACTTATGTGTTTTTTCTTGGAAGCTATTTATAGATGTTCTTATGGAAAATTCTTGCACGTTAATATGAATAATTTTCGTATTTCTTGAACTTAGTAGAGCAACTTGGCAGAAAAGTAAGATCGCTAGAATAAACAAAGCTCTCTTCAAAATTTTACACCCGCAATAAAATAGTATTATTGTTAGTGCTTATAAGTGAAAAATTAATCAGAGCCTAGCCCTGTCGTCATGTTTTTCTGCTGGGACTAACGTCATCATGCCAAAGGAAAAGACAACAAAAAAGTTTTAAAGTCATGAAAATACAATTCATCAAATTATCGCAAATGCACGACAAAAAGAGTTTTAAATTATAAGACCCTTTCAATTTTTCTAGTTCTTATGATTAAAATGGGAGAACAATGAAAGTCAAGTATTTCGGCGAATTAATTAACTCTAATGTAATCCTAAAGAAAAAGAAGAATCCTTACTGGCGCGTTCTCTTAGCTGAAGGATTTGGCGAAGAAAAAAACGATTGCATCATCTTGTCACCAGTTGAAGCATTATGGTTATGTGATAGAGGGCAATTAATTGTTGAGAAAGACAATAAAAAACTATCTTATGATGCCTTAGTAAGATATTTTCTCTCAAAGGATCCCCAACTGTGGTCGAAATATTTCACATACCACGTATTAAGAAACGCTGGATACGTTGCCAAGCCAATTCAGGGAGTTTTTTCATTCCTATTGTATAAGAAAGGCGAAAACCCACAAAGTTCAAAACCCTTTGCAAAAATAATCGTTTTTGAATCTCTAAGGGAAGTCGATATTAATCTATTAGAAACAGCCCTTTCCCAAAAAGGCGATAGCGAAGTCATTGTAGCGGTAGTCGATGAACATGGAGACGTCGTTTTTTATCGAGTCGAAGAAGTATTAAGAGGCGAAGCAATGTTAAAAATCAGAAAAAGTTAAACTTTTGGAAAACATGGTCACAATGAAAATACATCTTTAAGTATTGTAAAAAGTTTCTTAAAATAATGATGATGAGAACCTGACAAGGGGAAAGGGCCGAGCGCCCGATGTCCGATCACAGTTACGCTGATCATCTTGGCATTCACAAATAATACTTTCCCACACTATCCTAAACAGAAATCACGAAACCCAGTAAAATTAAGAAGATCGCATTTTGCAATAAATGCAACAACTTCTTTAATAAAAGTCCAGAAAAATGAACCAAAGAGAAAAATTTCACTTAGTGTCTTCCCACTTATGCTTTAGTATACTGGATGGGAGAGAGAACTTATAGAATAATCCCACCGCATCCTTTAATTTCTTCTTAATCTCTTCAATATCAACATTGACAAGAACCGATGCAATAGCTTTTAATGCACTCGCTCCCTGATCCATTTTTTCACTAATAGGCCCCATACATCCAAAACACGGCATTCTCCTTTGAGGACAATGTGCATCGCATAAAGCTCGAGTAGCTGGTCCCATGCAAAGAATTCCTTGCTCAAGCAAACACCTATTCCAATCAATTTCGTTAGGATCCACCTCATTAATTAGGAGAATTCTTGTAATTTCACTTTTTCCTTTCTTCTCTAAGGGGCATACATCACATACTGACTTCTCTGGAAGTACAAACTTCTCCCCCTTAGCAACCGCCTCGAGAAACTCTGGAACCTTATCTACCAGCGGAGGACAACCAGGTATGAAAGAGACTACATTTACATGATTTGCGACTAAATCAACGAATTTGAGCGGTTTCGGAACATCCCTAGAAGGAACTAATCCACTTTTTGTTCTATTTTTATAGATTTCCACTACAGTTTCGTCTAATCCATATAAGTTAATTAATCCAGGAATCCCACCATACGCCGCACAAGTACCAAATGCATAAACTGGCTTATTTAATTTGCGTATTTTCTCAAGTATTTCCACATCCTCCTTTGTTTCAACAGGCCCAATTACAATAAAAACATCAGCATCACTGAAATCCTGCGAATCCACGAACATTGGTGCATATACTAAATCAAAGAGCTCCTCTATTTTTTCAATAACTACCCCCAATACTGTTTCACATCCTCCACAAATTCCCGACAATGAAACGATTGCAAGCTTCTTCTTCATTCTTCATCACCTCTTTTTGAGAGGAGACGGTCCAAGTTTCTTAATCTCATTAACAAATTCATTTACAACTCTAGCAAATTTTTCGCCTTCAGCGGCACTAACCCACTCGAGCCGAAGCCGCTTTGGATTTATTCCAAATTGTTCTAATAATCTTTTTAGAATTTTGACTCGTCTTAGTGTGAAAAAATTCCCTTTCCCATAATGACAGTCGCCAGGGTGACAACCTATGACCATGACACCATCCGCTCCAAATTGGAATGCACGTAAGATGAACATTGGATCGACTCTTCCACTACACATAACTCTTATGATGACAATGTTTGCGGGATAACGATAACCCGAGGCGCCAGCTAGGTCAGCGCCGGCGTATCCGCACCAGTTGCAACAGAATGCGATTATTCTTGGTTCAAACTGCTCACTTTTACTCATTTTTCTTCACAATAACTTCTCAATTTATGGAGTATTATTAATTACTATCCTAGTTATAAACTTTATCAAGGCTAAAATTAAAAATGACAGTATTAATTTGCTATTCGTATCAAATTAATGAGTAGACATAAAAATCAAGAGAGAGACAAAAGATACACTGCTAAATTGTTAGAGCTTTTAGTTCTTCCTCGACTTCTTTTAGTTTCTCTTTTACTGTCATATATCTGTTAACAAACTCATCTGCTGTTATGTGTCCTTTCTTGAACTCATCTTCTAATCGTTTAAGTTCTTCCTCAAGTTTACTTTTCCTTTTTCGTAGTTCTCTGATTCTTTCTTCTCGTGAAACTACGGCTAGATGTGTTTTGAGTTCTGCTGGAGTGAATGTTTCGATGATTCGACCATCTTCAATGCGGGATATTCTATCGGCATACATGGCAATGTTGATATCGTGTGTTACTACTATTAATGTTTTATTTAATTCTTTGTTCAATTCCTTGAACAATTCAATGATTTTCTGTCCTGTAACTGTATCAAGTTCACCTGTTGGCTCATCTGCTAAGATTAATGGTGGGTCATTTGCAAGTGCTGCGGCAATTGCGACTCTTTGTTGTTCTCCTCCTGATAGTTGATGTGGGTAATGATGTGCTCTATCTGCTAATCCAACTCTACTTAGTAATTCCATTGCACGTTTTCTGCGTATTTCTCGAGGCACTCCAACAAGAATCATGGGTAATTCAACATTTTCTAATGCAGTGAGTGTAGGAATAAGATTAAAGAATTGGAAAACAAACCCGACTTTCTTGCGTCGGTATTCTTCTAATTTCTTATCATCATATTCAGTTATGATTTCCCCGTCAACCACTATTCTTCCACTTGTTGGTCGGTCGATTCCACCAATTAAGTTTAGAAGAGTTGTTTTTCCAGAACCGCTTGGTCCAACGATTACTCTAAATTCCCCGGGTGCTACTTTTAAGTTTAGTCCTCTTAATGCTGTGACTCGAATAGCGCCAGATATATAGACTTTCACTAAGTCGATACATTCGATGGTGGCCATATTTCTCACCTAGTGATGGACTCGTAATGTTTCGGCTATATTACGTTTTGATACAATATAAGCGGGTAAAACAGATACAACTGATAATAATAAAATACCTAAAAACACAAAAGCTATTGTTTCAATTCCAATTACTAAGCAAAGTTCTGGGGGTAGTTCATAAAATACTAAATCGCCAGTGATTGGATCAAATGTGAATGATGATGGAAGTGAAAATGAGATTGCGAATCCTATTCCAACAAGGAATGCAATTATCAGGGAAATTACTGTGATTAGGAAGCTCTCGGCTAGAAATGTTGAAAGAATATTTCTTCTTGAAGCACCTCTGGCAAGCAATAATGCGATTTCTCTTCTTCTTTCTAGAGCATTCATTATCATTATTAATGACATTCCGACAGCTGCCATGAGTATTGCAATGCTAAATTCTACTCTGAAATAGTTGATTAAAGCTGCAGTTAATCCTTCTTCTTCGTATTTTCGCATTTCATCCTGGAAGGTTCTAATTTCTACGTTTATATCGTAATTATCAAACAACTCATGTAATTTCTCGGCAATTTGAGTTTGGTTGTATTCATCTTTAACATCTATTAGGATTACCGTGGGTATAATGTTTTCACTTAGGAGCTTGTATGGAACTAGCACATATATTACTTGGCGGAGTTGAGTTGAGCTCCATGTGGTTATTCCTGGGAGGAACTTAACGAAGCCTATTATTCTAAGATAATGCTTCTTCGTATCGTATTCAAATTGAACTGTATCTCCGATCTTATAGCCGTAGAACTTCCGTCCATTTACGCTCATTAGTGCTACTTCGCTTCCGTTATCGAATGCTCGTTGAAAATAATTTTCTACTTGTTCTATGTAATGCATTTTAAAGAATGTTGAATTGAAGTATGTTGAATCGATTATGCAGAATGCGTGTATGAGTCCCTCGGTTTCCTCTTTGTAAATGTATGAAATTCTTGTTATAGCATTTACACCCTCAATGCTTGATATATTATTAGCAAGTTTTGTCCAATTTACTTTGCTTAATGCGAATATATCTCTAACTTCAATCCGAATATCTGCTCCAAGGGAGAATTGAGTAGATACCTTGTAGGTTTGAATAGATGTTGATGTTGAAATGCTGAAAATAAAGATCGTTGCAAACATTAGTGTTAATAATAGAACTACTCTGGCTGTTCGTGCGGGTCTTCTAGCAAAGTTTCTAATTGCCACTTGATAGAACTTTCCAGCTATTGGTTTAACAATTACGGAGAATACCTTACGTGCTTTGCTTGCGTAAAATGCTACAAATTTAGAAACTACGTACATAAATAGAAATGGTCCAACGTATGTTGCAAAGACTTCAAGTAAGCCCATAAGAATTAAAATAAAGACTGCAAAGAAACTGTGAGAACGCAATGCCGTAGAAAGAATACTAATGAATATATATTGATGCAAAAGATTTTCTATGATACCATATGTTCCAATAATTAGAAAAATCCATGCCCATTTTGATTTCCATGCTCTCTCCTCAATTGCACCAATGCGTTCAGACAATGCCTCGTTGACAGGCATTTTTGCTGCTTTTCTTGCGGGGAATAAAATAGAAAGGAATCCAAACACTACACCAAAAATGATGCATATCCAGAGATATGTTAAATATACTCGGTTCAAGATTAATACTGGTTCTATTTTGAATATTTCTACTAAGCTCATTTTAATGAATTCATCTGCTAAAGGATAACTTAATAATCCTCCAAGTATGGCGCCAAAAACTCCAACAAGAATTCCCTCAAATAGGAGAATGAAAAGTATTTGTCTTGAAGTTGCACCTCTTACCTTTAGGAGCCCTATCTCTGTTCTTCTTTCGCTAAAGAAAACCCAATTCGTCATTAATGCGAGAACCCATCCCATGAGAAGAACTGGGAATGCTGTGACAAAGAATCTTAACTTAATTATAAACGAACCAGCAACATAACCGTAGAGTTTCCACATTAGCAGATTGTTTATTGACACACTATCACAATACTTTGACATCTCTGTCTCTATTTTTCTCTCCAAAGCCATAACTCTTCCTATAGATCCACTTATGTCCAATGGATCTACTACATTCTCCTTGTCAATTACTATTGCAAAATTGCAGTTGTTTACAATACTCTCGAGAAATTCAGAGACTTGAACGTTGCCAGATATTTGTGATGCGAATTCTATCCACTTATCATAGTTAAGTAAAATCGTATCTTCGTATTCTGTAGGAAAAGATACAAATGGAACCTCTCCCTCGCTTATGCCAGTTACTATTCCAACAACACTCATGTTTAAACATAATTCAGTTTCCTCTTCCAGATGAAGACAAAGAAGAATCGTTGAGTTTATGCCGACATTAAGATTTTCTGCGATTTCATCACTAATTACAACTTCATCATAATCTTTAGGTAATCTTCCAACAATCTCATATACGCTACTTAAGACAGATGAATTCTCATTAATGAATAACGCTTGCACAGTGAGTGATGTATTACCTTTAGTACTATTCAACGTAAATAACCAATAAAAAATAAGGAATGGCTCGCAAGCTATCACATGTTCAATTGATAATGTCGTGTTGATAATTTTATTACGATCTCTTATTCCAGATGCATATGCAATCATGTCTATTTTCATCTGCTTCAATTCTTTCATCACACTTGCTCCAATGGCATAATCGCCAATCATAAACGAAGCAAAGATAAATGCAGTAGCGAGTAGGATACCCATTGTTGAGAAAGCAATAATTTTCGGTCTTTTTATAATATACTTGAGTAAACTTATACTCATACGAGTATCCCTGCGTAATCTTTTTAATAAAACTTAGAAAAATCATTTGATATTATCAAATATAAATCAAGAAGAATCGGGTGAAATTATGTTGAGATTTAACTAAAATTCTAAATTCCCGCTCGTGTGGGTAATATTTCCGCGGAATAATATACATAATTATGACCTATTTTCTATGTTTACTCGATTAATGCACTCTATTTGAACCTACCCAGGATCTTCTTAATCAGATTATTATTACAACCAATACTTTCACGTCTAACTACTGAAAACTTTATGCGAAACTATACTTTTGGAATTTGCTCGTTTAATAATCATTCAGTGGGGTACTTCAATAGAAAATGTCAAATTATCACAGATAAATATTGGAATCTATTAAAATTGCAACACAGTAATTTTGCAGTAAAAGCACTAGTTAGGATAATTGAATAAGAACCTATAAACGGTCTTAAAAAGAGTATAGCTAATTGAACAAATGTTTCTTAGAATTACAACAATGCTGTATACTCAGGAAATAAGAAAATCAAATACAAAACAAGAATAACAAATTCCCCTTTTATCTCTTGTAGAAATAATAACATGCGAGGCAATAATAAGGTGATGCAAATTCCATTCAAAAAACGTCATGTCATTCTTCTCTTAACAATCTTGTTAGCTTTAATCTTAGGATTCGTCAGCCTTATTGAATTATTCATCGCCGAGAATTATAGGATTTTCCTTAGAAGACACTTTAAATCTCCTGATGAAGAAACTGCTATTAAAATTGCAGAGGAGATAAATTATAAAGCATTATTTAATGTTTTCGCAATATATGATGTTGACTGCAAGTCATATGTAAAAGTTAATGAAGTAGACTTTTCTCATGAAATCGCGGCTGTATTCATCAACAACAAGACACTCAAAATCTTCATAGAGAAAGTGGAGTATAGGAAGAGAACAATGAGTGCATTTAAATCAGTGCTTACATATAGTGCTTACTGTGATTCTCTTGAGGAAACCACGCTAAAAATAAACATAACAAGAAACTTCGTATACATTATTAAAGTATCCGTGGGAAATTGGACTATCATCATCCATGAGCCAAATAAAGATCCAATGGCGCTTCTCTTTCTAAATGTTAGTGGTAGATTCCTCACCCCAAATGAAAGCATGATAAAACACTTTTCAAATGTATATGTGGTCTTTATGGAATTATGTTATAAAGAGACACATGGCTACTATTCTCCCACACACTATGCTACAACATTTCAGATTGTAGTACTAGACAATTCGTATTCTATCCTATTTATGGCATCTCACGCAGTTTTAGCGATAGCATCTTCTTGATACTCTGCTCATTTCCCTTATCGCTTCTGGTGATTCTTTTAGGAATAATTAGAACAAAATAGTCCTTAAAAAATTTATCGCAAATACTATGGATATAAATTGTGATTTGCTCTCTTTCGACAAATTAAGGCTTACAATTACTGATTTTTTCTGTAGTTTTGCTGGAGTATTGTATATGTTATGGATTATTTGAAGCTAGTTTTGGTCATCTCGTGGTTAACTTAAACATGAGCAAGAGTACTGGAAATTTTATGCGGAATTCACATTTGGGAGATTATCTTCATATTCAATCAATAAACACGAGATCAGTTCTAAATATTCATTATTCTTTTAAGAATGACATCAAACACCGATTATCAAGGAAGGAATATTGAATTAAAAATGATTCTCACGAGGACAGAAAATTGAATTCTCTATACTTAGAGAAAAAATAAAAAATTTATTGCAAGGGGGCTCTGAAAATGAAACTTAAACATACTGTCACTAGGATTGAAGGCCACGCGACGATTACCGTCGTTATTGATGATAAAACAAAAGAAATTAAATCAGTTAATCTACACATTACAGAATTTCGAGGATTTGAGCAATTTATGGTTGGACGCCATATTAATGACGCCCCAATCATTTCCACACGAATTTGCGGAGTATGCCCAACAGCTCATCATATGTGCGCCTCCAAAGCTACGGATATGTACTATCGTGCTGAAATACCTGAGCCCGCTAGAAAATTGCGTCAATTACTTAACCTTGGTGGAATGGCCGAATCTCATGCTCTTCACTTCTTTGTCCTTGGTGCTCCTGATTTAGTTTTTGGTATTGATGCTCCAATGGAAAAGAGGAATATTCTTGCTATCAAGAAGGAGCATCCTGATCTTTTTAAGAAAGGATTTCTTCTTGTTAAAACGGGATTAAGTATCATTGAAACTGTTGGAGGGAGAAAGATTCATCCGATATGTTCTGTACCTGGTGGTGTAATAAAGCCTCTATCCGCATCAGAGAGAGAAAATTTGCTGAATGCGGTAAAAGAAAGTATTCCTGTGGCTGAAGAAGTAGTTAATTTTACAATAGAGCTCATGGAGAAAATGGACTTGAATTTTGGAGATCTTCCTACGAACTATGTTGCATTAACGAGAGATGGATTCGTTGAACATTATGATGGAAGAGTACGTGTGCTTCAGAAGGATGGAAAGAAGTTTGAGTTTGATGGTATTAAGTATAATGATTATATTGAGGAGACCTCTGTTGATTATTCTTATGCAAAATATCCGTATCTTAAGCAGTTAGGTTTTCCTGAAGGACTTTATCGCGTTGGTCCTATGGCGAGATTGGTCGTTAATGATAAATTCGATACGCCAAAATCAAATGAATTCTTAAAGGAATTCAAGAAATTCTTTGAAAAACATCCACATGCACCGCTTCTGTATCACCTCGCACGTGTTATAGAGATTCTTTACTGCTTAGAGAAAAGTAAGGAATTGTTAGAGAGTGATGATATTACTAGTGGGAATACCAAGGTTAAACTTGAAAGGGGATATTCTGGTGATGCTATTGGTGTCGTTGAGGCTCCTCGAGGACTATTAATACATCATTACAAAGTTGATAATGGAATAATAACATGGACAAATTTGATCGTGGCGACTGTCCAAAATATTCCAATAATGGATAAATCATTAGAATCCATCGCAAAGAAATACTTTGGAAAAGCCTCTGATGATGTTCTCTTCAATGCCATGGAAACACTAGTTCGAGCATACGATCCTTGTATTTCATGCGCAACTCATGCTAGTAATCCATATTCTCTTCAGATAATCTTTGTTAATTGCGAGGGTGAAATTATTAAGAAAATTGTTAGATAATCTTATTTTGCAGTTTTTGGGGCTTTTTCTGATGGATAATATTTCCGTTGAGGATATTCGTTAACTTCCACATATTTTCTTGGTGACTCTTTTTTGTATTTTTGCGCTCTCTTGATGAAACTCTAGTTTTATCTTGTTTTTATTGTTAATTTGATTGCGAATTCTAATGATTTTGTACAAAGCACAACTAATTTGATTATAAAACAAATCAAATATTTTCGAAACTTATGAGTGCAAAAATATAAATAAAGCGAGCAATTTGATTTTGTGTTCAAGAAGTAATAAAATTAATGTTGAATTTTTTGCATATGCTCTTATTGATGTTTCTACACTTATGATGTCTAGAATATTTGATTTAATTTGTAATTAAATTAGTTGTGATACATTTTAAAATCATTAGAAACTAGATCAATTTAGCAATAAAGTAAGACAAAACTAGAGTTTCATCAAGAGAGCGTAGAAATGTCGATAAGAGCGTGTGCGTAATGAGATTTAAACTTTGATTAAAGTCAGTTTAAAAATACATCAATTTCTAAAAAAGGGATTCCATAATGATAAGGAATATAAAGTTTTTTAGAACAATGGATATTGTTCATTTAATATGTCCTTCAAAGGCAATAAATCCCATATCTCAACTCTTTGGAAAGACCTTTGATGATACGATCCTAGAAATAGGCATCAGGTATAAAAATTTAATTAATAAAATCCCGCGTGATTCGCTTGAGAAGAAAGCCATAAGAATATTCATAAGAAATCTTAAGAAAAATTGTGAAAGAATGCGTATTCCTCTTAGTGACATTGACCTGAAGGAAATAGAGAATCAATTTATTGAGCGGTTTAGAGCTTATTTGAATTCAGATTTGATTAAAAAGAAGAGAATAAAGGCTAGGGTAATTTTAATAGAGAGTTCCGATGGAATTCTAGGAATATTTGCACAACCAGATTTTGTGGATTTGAATCTAAAAAAAGCCTATGAGTTGAAATCATATGAACTTTTTGGGCCAATTCCACACTATGTTATATTGCAAATTAGACTGTTTCAACTAGCATATCCTGACTTTAAATTTTACCTTGTTGGTTTTAAAAAAGATGATTCTCAGATGACGGTAATTGTGAAAGAAATAAAGCAAATGTCTGATGATTCTACGTGGAACTTGATTAGAAAGATTGTTAATATTGCATCAAAACATAGGGGGACTGTGAAAGTAGATCCCCTGAACTTAGTTAAAAGATATGCAGTCATATATTCGCTTAAGAATTTAACAAGAAGCGAATGCATTTTAGATGAGTCAAGGATATCCGAAATTCTTAAGATTCCAAAAGAAGCATTTAAAGTTCATCATGGTAAATTTCTAGGAGTTACATTTACTGATAAAATTTATGCAACGATTCTTATAGAC